>CAIKKV010000443.1 GCA_903828035.1 uncultured bacterium | reverse complement strand
GCAAATGATGATCACTTCGATTAATGAGTCGATGGAAGCCGGGCTGACGCAGCTGGGAACCTGGCATGAGCAGCACCTCGAGGCGCTGCGCATGATCACCATCATGGAGAAGGAGCGCGATGCGCTGATGGGCCTGACGGCCCAGTGGCAGCGGCTGGAGACCGCCCGCATGCGCCTCTCCGCGGCCGTCAGCGAAGGCGACCAGCTTCAAATGGAGCGGGAGCGGCTCCGGATGAACTGGGCGGCCGACCTCAGCGCGAGGCGTTACCGCAACATGGCCTACCGCCTGTTCCAGAATGACGAGCAGGTGCGCTACCAGCAGTCCTTCGACCTGGCGGCCCGGTACGTCTTCCTCGCGGCGCGGGCCTATGATTACGAGACGGGCCTGCTCGAGTCGGACTCCACGCACACGGCGGGCATGGCGTTCATGCGCCAGGTCGTCAAGACCCGCTCCCTCGGGCGCTTCAGCGGCGGGACCGAGGCCAATCCGGGCGAGCCGCTGGTGGGCGGCGCGGTCGGGGATGCCGGTCTGGCGGATGCCATGGCGCGCATGAAGGCGAACTGGGGCGTGCTGAAGGGCCGCCTGAACTTCAACAACCCGCAGCAGGAAGCCGGCCGCTTCTCGCTCCGGCAGGAGCTGTTCCGGATCCCGACCAACGCCACGAGCGACGCCAACTGGAAAGCCACGCTCACCGCCCACAAGGTGGCCAACCTCCGCGACCTGCCCGCGTTCATGCGGTACTGCCTGCCCTTCGACCCCATGCAGGCGGTCGAGCCGGCCATCGTGATCCCCTTTTCGACGACCGTCGATTTCCGCCGGAACTTCTTCGGCCACCTGCTGGCCGGCGGGGATAACGCGTATGATTCCACCCATTTCGCCACGAAGATCCGCTCCGTCGGCGTCTGGTTCGGCGGCTTCAACGCCGCCTTCCAGGACGGCTTGGCGAACCAGCCGCGCGTCTACCTGGTGCCGGCGGGCGTCGATTCGATGCGCGTGCCGATCGGATCATCGGCCCGGACCCGGCAGTGGTCGGTCGTCGACCAGGCCCTGCCTGTCCCGTATCCCATCAATCAGTCGGACTGGGAGCAGCCGGACTGGAGCAATCTCAAGAACGTCCTCGGCAACGACCTGTACCAGATCCGGCGGTTCCCCTCCATGCTGGCCTATCACGACAGCGGGGATGCGGATGCCCAGCTCCAGGTGACCTGGAACTCGCGCCTCATCGGCCGGTCGGTCGGGAACTCCCAGTGGTACCTGATCATCCCCGGAGGCACGCTGCTGTCGGATGCCAACGAGGGGATCGAGCGGTTCATCAACGGCCGGAAGCTCCCTTCGGGGGCCCGGGACGGAAGCGGCGTCCGGGACATCAAACTCTATTTCCACACCTACTCGTATTCGGGGAACTAATGAAACGGATCCTCCCAGTCTTGTTATTCGTCTCCCTGGTGACGGAAGCGGGGACCCCGCTTCCGGCCCAGGTGCTTTTCGGCCTCGTGCGGAATGCCTACGGCTTCCCCTCCATGGACTCCGCGCGGGTTGTCGTTACAAAAGACGACACGGAGTGCGCCCGATATGATATCGGAGGCATCCTGCCCGACGGGCTGAACTACCGGCTGACGCTGGACATGGACAGCGGAGGCTCGCCGTACGCCCCGTACGCCGTCAAGACCGGTGACGCGCTGGCCCTTTCCGTCGAGCTCGGCGGCGTCGCCTTGCCGCTGATGCCGACCAACCGACTGGTCGCGGGCAAGTCCGGCTCCACCGTCCGCCTGGACCTGTGCACGGGCACCGATGCCGATGGCGACGGGCTGCCCGACGAATGGGAGCTGCTGCTGTGCGAGCAATCCGGAGGACGGCTCGCTGGAATCGCGGACGTGAACCCGGACGACGATTTCGATGGAGACGGGCTGACCAACGGGCAGGAGTTCCGCGCATGCACCTTCGCCTTTCTCCGCACCGATCTGCTGCAGGTCGGTGACTTCCAGAAAATCTCGGACACGCGCTTCAAGCTGCGATTTCTCTCCAGCCCGGGCATGTCCTATAAGTTTGTGGCCACCGGGTCGCTCAAGTCGGGCGCCTGGTATCCGCTTCGGTTCGCCCTCCGGGAAGGCGAGCCGGTCTCCTATCGGGAACTGGTGGGGGACGGTAACTACCGGACCGTCATCGTTGAAGCCCAAGGCAGCATGATGTTCGTCCGGCTCATCGCTCAAGCGCCATGAGCGGCCTCCCCGCCAAATCCATTCCGCGCCTTCTGGCCCTTGCCATGGGAGCCGCCCTGTTTCTCGGCTCCTCCGCCGCCCGCGGGGACATGTGGACCAATGCCGCCGGACAGGCCGTTGAAGCGACGCTGCTGTTCCTCGACGGCGACAATGCCGTTTTCAAGGGGCCTGACGGAAAGCGGTTCGTCATGCCTCTCGCGAGCCTTTCCCCCGCCGCCCGGCAGCAGGCCCTTGACGCCTCGGGCCGGATCGAGGTTCCCGCGCGGCTCCGCCCCGATTTTGATCTATGCGCCAACACCCTGAAACGGCTGGGCGAACTGCGGAAGGCCGGCCAGCTTGGGGACGACGCCGAAGCGGAACAGCGGAAAGCGGCCCTGGACCGGCTGAAGCTGGCTTTTGAACGGTTTGGCGTGTCGGAGGCCAGTCGCGACCAATTGTTGATGCGGGCACGAAATCAATAGCCTTGAATGGGGTGGTATGACCAAGATTCGAACGATCCTGCTTTGCATGGGACTTCTCCTGCCTGTATGTGCCGCGTGGGGTGACGCCCTCCCGAAGGTTGTCCAGGTCAGCCCGCGCGGGTGGAGCGACTCCGCCACGACCGGCTCCGTCGTGGAGGCCGAGCTCGATGCCGTCCTTTCCGGTTCCACCAACTTCGTGCTCCATAGCAGCTGGCGTGGAGCGCGGGCCGGCACCGTCACGGGCGGCGGCCTCCAGAACAGCTTCACGCCCGCGGCCCCCCTGCTGCCCGGGGAATCGTTCGAGAGCGTCCTCTCCGGGGAGGCGGGAACGGCTTTCTCGTGGCGTTTCCAGTCGGCCCCGCAGGGCGGCGGCGCCTCCTTTGTCACCAGCTCGATCACGACGCTGATCGAGTTGCCTGGCGTGGCCCGCTTCCGCAATATCGCCCTGGCGGATGTCAACGGCGACGGCGCGATCGACGTCGTGGCGCCGGCCTGGGGCTCGAACAAGGTGTTTTTCGCTTCGCCGTCTCCCGCGTTCTCCTCGAACGCGGTCCTCGGGCGCGCGATCCAGGACGTCGCCGTCGGCGATTTCAATTCGGACGGACTCCCCGACCTGGTGCTGGGCTGCGCCACGCAAGCCTTTGCCGTCGCCCTCAACTCGGCCGGGGGACTGGTCGCCGGAAGCGTTCAGACAGTCAGCGGCGTCACCGGCCCGCTGCGCTCGGTTGCCGTCAGCGACCTCGACGGAAACGGAAAGCCCGATGCCGTCGCGGTTTCGGAAACCTCCGGCCATGTCATTCCGCTGCTGAACAACGGGGCCGGCGCGCTGACCTCGGGAGTCGCCATCGCCTGCGGCTCGGCGCTCTACGCGCTCGACGTGGGCGATCTCGACCGTGACGGCATTCCCGATGTCGTGGCCGTGGGTCTTGCCGGCCGCCTGTTTATCCTGAAAGGCAAGGGCGGCGGCTCATTCGAGGCGCCTGCCGAGCACCTCGTCAGCGACCAAAGCCTCTACGCCTGCCGCATCGCGGATTTCAACCAGGACGGCTATGCCGACATCGCCGCCGTCGGGGCCGGAGGCGTCGTGGTCGTGGGGACCGGAAGCAGCACGAACATCGTGTTCGCCGGGATTGATCACGGTCTTGCCCTGTCCACCCTGTACGGCCTGGCCGTGGCCGACTGCG
Source organism: uncultured bacterium (assembly GCA_903828035.1). Next base: position 12,531 of record CAIKKV010000443.1, on the reverse strand, counting down.
ATGCCAATGGCTATCCCGACCTCGTCGTCTGCGGCGGAACCAGCGTGGCCGTGCTGCTTGGCGTCAACGGCTCCTTCACCCCGAAATCGCCGACCGTCGAGCTGCCCGGGGAGCTCCTGCGCGATGTTGAGATCGGCGACCTGAACCAGGACGGCTGCCTGGACCTGGTCGTTTGCGGCCTCTCTTCCGGGAAAACCTATGTGCTGTGGAACGCGCCGGCGCCGGTCCCGCTGATCAAGGGGAACGGCCTGGAGATCACGAGCGGGGAGGCGGCCAGCCTGGAGAAGGGGACCGACTTCGGAGTCGTGCCTGTTTATACGACGCGGACGAATCAGTTCCAATTCATCAACCGGGGCAAGGGCACGCTCCTGGTCACCGAGACGAACCTGAGCGGGGTATCGGCCTCCATCATGAAGGTGCTCAACATGCCGGTGTCGGTTTCGCCGGGCGCCACGCAGCTCTTCAGCGTCGTGTACTCGCCGGAGTCGACCGGAACCGTCGCCGCCGTGCTCACGATCACGAACAACAGCCTGGCCACCGTGACCAACGCCGCCTCGCCCTATGTCATCCACCTGGCGGGCCAATCCGTCAGGAGTTCGCCGCGCCTCCTGGCGATCGCGGGGACGAACGCCGTTTACGACGGCACGGCCAAGCCGGTTGTGGTCACGGTCGATCCGGTGACCAATTTCACCGTCCTGTATGACGGCCTGTCCGAGGCGCCTGTCACAGCCGGGGTCTACGCCGTTATTGCCGAGGTGAATACGGCGCTCTGCTATGGCACCGTGACGAGCGTCCTGACCATTGCCAAGCGTCCCCTGACCGTCACCTGCCCGGACGCTCGCCGTGGCTATGGCGAAACCAATCCGGTGGTTTCCGTCACCTTGACCAATTTCGTCGCCGGCGAGGGTTTGACCAACCTCATCAGCGCGCCGGTCGCCGCCTGCCTGGCCACCACCAATTCACCGGTCGGGACTTATCCCATCAGCGGAACGAACGGCTTGGCCGAGAATTACAGCTTTGCCAACGTGAGCGGAACGCTCACCGTCACCCAGGCGCTCCTGATCGTCAAGGCCGACAACAAGTCGCGGTTGATGGGGGAGTCGGACCCGGCGTTCACGGCGACCTTCACGGGATGGAAAAACGGCGAGGGGACGAATGTCTTCGCGACGCAACCGGTCGGAACCTCGACCGCCACGCTGGCCAGTCCCTCCGGCACCTATCCGATCACCTTTTCCGGCGGCGCGGCCACCAACTACTCGTTCTATTATCTGGGCGGAACGCTTACCGTTTACGGCGTCACGGCGCAGGTCGCGATAACCAATACCGGCTTCACCTATGACGGGACCCCGAAATCCGTGACGGTCACAACCTTTCCGACGAATCTCGACGTCCAGGTGACCTACAATGGCGTGGAGACCGCTCCGGTGACGGCGGGCGTCTATGCCGTGTTTGCGCAGATCCTGGGTTCCGATTATTCCGGTTCGACCAACGGCACGCTGACCATACGGAAAGCGTCCCAGACTGTGACGACCTTCCTTCCGGCGAATGGCGCCTATCCGGCCGACTGGCTTCTTTCTCTCTCGGCCTCGGGATCCCCTTCCGGCATTCCCGTGTCCTTTGCGGTCGCTTCGGGCCCCGCCTGCATGGCGTCGACCAATCAGCTTCGTTTTCTCGGATCGGGCGCGGTGACCGTGTCCGCCTGGCAGCCCGAGGGCGACAACTGGCTGGCGTCCCCGGCGGTCACCAACCAGTATTCGGCCACTGAAACGAATGCCGTCCATTTCGCCGCCCTGGCGGGGCAGACGCCTCTTTGGCCCTATGCAAGCTGGGCGACGGCCGCAAGCAATATCCAGGTCGCCGTGGACGAGGCTTCTTCCGGAGAGACCGTGCGGGTCGGCTCCGGCCAGTACACGACAGGCGGCCGCCCGGCTCCGGGCGCGGCGCTCTCCAACCGTCTCGTCATCGGCAAAGGCATCCGGGTTCTGGCCGAGTACGGGCCGTCCGCCACCTTCCTCGTCGGCCAGCCTGGCACCGGCGCGGCGGCGCCTCTCGGATCCAATGCCGTCCGGTGCGCGTTCGTGACCCAGGGCGCCTTGTTGGCCGGCTTCACCCTCACGAACGGCTTTACGGCGGGCGAATCGGCGGCGGCTTCCGATCAGGCGGGCGGCGGCGCGCTCCTGTCCTCCGGCGGCCTGCTCAGCAATTGCGTCATGGTCGCCTGCGGAGCCGTCTCGGGCGGCGGATTCCACGGGGGCGCCGCCACCCGGTGCGTGCTGTCCGGAAACCAGGCGCTGGCGGAAGGCGGCGGCGCCGCCGAGGCCGCCCTCACGGCTTGCCTGTTGTGGAATAATGCGGCCCCCTATGGCGGCGGCGCGTTCCAGTGCGAGTTGAACGCCTGCACGCTCGCGGACAATACCGCTCTCTTCGGCGGCGGAACCTACGAGGGCTCCCTGGTGAATGGCATCGTCTGGTACAACACGGGCTACGATTGCTTCGGAACCGTGGCCTCCCGCGTCAACGCGGGCTCCGGCGTGACGGCCGGCCTCGACGGCTGCCTGGTCGCGCCGCCCCTGTTCGTGAATCGCGCGCAGGGGGATTACCGCCTCGCCTATGGCTCGCCCTGCATCAACGCCGGCACAAACAGCGCTTCGCCCGCCGGCGCGCTGGACCTGGAGGGCGCGGTTCGCCCGATCCACGCCACGGTCGACATGGGCGCCTACGAATTTTTCGGAACGCCGGGCGTTCCCGTTTTATCGGCGCTCTCGGGCGTCCGGGCGCATCAGGTCGATGTCGCGTGGCTGGCCTCGACGGACAGCGTGCGCGTGATCGGTTTCCGCATCGCGGTTTCCAACCAGGCTGATGCGGCGGGCTCGATCGAGACGGTGGTCCCGGCGCCGGCCCTTTCCGGCGTGGTGACCGGCCTGGCGCCGAACACGGTCTACTCCTGCCGGATTCGCCAGGAAAACGAGTATGACGCGGGCGCGTGGACCGGCTGGCAGTGCTTCACCACCCTCACCGAGGCCGCGATGATCACGGTCACAACCCGGACCTTCAACGTCACGTATGCCGCGGGCCATACGTTCACCCAGTCCGTGGCGCTGGCCAACGCCGGCGCCACCCCCTGCGTGTGGAGCGGCGCGGTGTCCTACGAGGGAACGGCGAAGGACTGGCTCTCCGTGGCGCCGGTCGGCGGAACCGTCGGGGCCTTCGACTCCACCGGGGTCCTCTTCGTGGTCAATGCCTCCGGCCTTCGTGTCGGAACGTATACGGCCAATCACACCCTGACCTCCCCCAACGCCACCAACAGCCCGCTGGTCCAGGTGGTCACGCTGACGGTGACGCGCGCCGTCGACACCATCACCTTCGAGGCCACCAACCAGGTTTACGGCGGGACAAGCCGCGTCGTGACCGCCACCGCGGGCAGCGGGGAGGCCGTGGCCGTGACCTACAATGGATCCTCCACGCCGCCCGTGGATGCCGGCGTGTATGCCGTCTCCGGCGTGGTCGACACGGTCGACTGGACCGCCTCCTCCTCGACGTGGCTCACCGTCTCCCGGGCGCCCCAGGCCATCACGGCGTTCCTGCCCGCCTCCGGCGACGTGCCCAGCACGAACGCGATGAGCCTGACCGCGAGCGAGGGGGGATCCGGGAATCCCCTGGTGTTTACACTCGTCTCGGGGCCCGCCCGGCTGCTTCCGGGCAACCAGGTCCGGTTTTCCGATTATGGGGAGGTGCGCGTCTCTGTTGAGCAGGCCGGCAACTCGAACTGGCTGCCGGCCCCGACGGTCACCAACGTCTACCGGGTGGTCCCCGTCGCGGCGCTCCTGCATCATGTGGCACGGGCGGGGCAGTCCCCGCTCTGGCCTTACGCCTCCTGGGGCTCGGCGGCCAGCAACATCCAGGACGCGGTGGATGCCGCGTGGGATGGCGACGCCGTTGCGGTCACCTCCGGCGTCTACCAGGCCGGCGGCCGGGTGGCGCCGGGCGGCGCCATCACGAACCGGATCTGCGTCACCCGCGCCATCGAGCTCTACGGCGTGAGAGGGGCGGCCTCCACCGTGGTGGTCGGCGCGCCCGGGACGGACTCCGGACTTGATGCCGTGCGCGGGTTGTTTGCCGGAACCAATGCCGTCATCCGCGGCTTCACCTTCGCCGGCGGCCGCACGGCCTCCACGGGCGGGCTGGCCCAGGACCGCTCGGGCGGCGGCGTCTATCTGGCCGGTGGCGCTGAGCTCCGCCATTGCATCGTCAGCAACAACAGCTCCGCCATCTATGGTGGCGGCGCGTTCGTCCAGCAAACCGGCCGGGTCAACAACTGCCTGCTGACGGGCAACACCAGCGCCCGGGGCGGCGGCCTCTGCCTCTACGCGGGCGGAGAGGCCCTCCACTGCACCATCGCCTCGAACGAGGCCACGACGGCCGCCGGCGGCGCCTATCTTCCGAACGGGGGCACGATCGGCCATGGCATTGTCTGGGGGAACCGCGCTCCGGCGGGAAGCCCGCAGAACCTGCAGTCGATGAGCGCCTCCATTGTCTATACCTGCGCCGGCGATGGCGTCACCGCCGGCGTGGCCGGCTGCCTGGTCGCCGACCCGATGTTCGCCCCCGACGGCTTCATGCTCGAGTCCGAGTCGCCTTGCGTGAACGTCGGGGATAACGCCCAGGCCGCGACGACGACCGACCTGAAGGGCGATCCCCGCATCGTCTCCACCCTCGACCTGGGCGCCTATGAGTATGTCGTCACGGCGGCCGCCCCGAAGGGCCTTGAGATATCGGACTTGACGGGATCGTCGGTCAATCTTCACTGGCGCCCGGGCGACAACATGCCGGTCACGACCTATAACGTTGAAATGGAGACCCTGGAGGGGTCGAACGTTCTTTCCGCGCAGTTCCCCGGAACGACGACCTCCACCGTAGCCGTCGGGTTGAGCGACAGCATGCCTTACCGCTGGAGGGCGCAGGCCTCGAACTCGCAAGGCGTCAGCCTGTGGACGTCCTGGAAGAGCTTCATCACGCGCGGGATTATCCTGACGGTCACGCCGGCCTCCTGCAACGTCGGAGGCGGGCTGGAAGTCCTCGTGGAAGGCCGCGGCCTCAGCCTGACGTCCGATATCCATGCGGTTTCCCTCGCCGGCGTTCCGGCTTCCATCCTGGGGCAGGGGACGAACTGGGTTCGCGTCCTGGCTCCCGCGGCCCCGACGCCCGGCACGGGCGATGTGGCGGTTTCGTCGGTTTCCGGCGGGGATCTCCTCCTGAGCAACGCCTTCGTCTTCCTGCCGGCGGCCGCCCCCGTGATGCTCCCGCCTTCCAATCTCTCGGAAACAAGCCTCGTGGCCCGGTGGGAAGCCCTGCCCGGGGCCGTCAGCTACCGGTTCCAGGCGTCAGCCGTTTCAAACTTCGCGTCGTTCCTGCCCGGCTACGAGGGCACCAATGCGCTCGTCGATCTGACCCAGCTGGACGTGTTCCCGCTAGTTCCGGGAACCAATTACCTGCGCATGCAGGCCTGGTTCGCGGAAGGGTTCGGTCCGTTCTCGACCACGCAGACGGTGAAACGCCGCCTCCAGTCCCTGACGATCAGCGAAACAAACGCCGTTTACGACGGCACGGGCAAGTCGGTCAGCGTGGCGGTGGAGCCCGTCTCGCTCGCCTCCTCGGTGGCGGTCCTGTACAACGGCTCCGCCACGCTTCCCGTGACTGCGGGCGTCTACGCGGTTGCCGCCGAAGTCAACACCGAGAGCTATTTCGGGCAGCAGACCGGCGTGTTGAGCATCGCGAGGCGGGACTTGATCGCCACGGGCGATAACACGAGCCGGGCCTACGGGGCCGCGAATCCGGCATTATCCTATACATGGTTCAATTTCGCCGCGGGCGAGGGGGTTTCCAATCTCGTCGAGCGGCCCGTCGTCGCCTGTTCCGCAACAAACAATTCGCCCGTCGGGGACTATTCCATCGAGGTGTCGGGCGGCTCGTCCGCGAACTACCGCGTGGTCTGCTCGAATGGAACACTCACCGTCACGCAGGCCGTGCTCACGGTGACGGCCGACGATGCGACCTGGCTGTATGGGAAGACGAATGCACCCTTCTCGCTGACGATCACGGGCTGGAAGAACGGGGATGGGACGAATGCCCTCACGGTGCAGCCGCGGGCCGCCTCGGTGGCCACGCCGCTCAGCCTCTCCGGGCCCTATCCGATCACGGTCAGCGGCGGGAGCGCGCTCAACTACGCCTTCACCTATGTGTCCGGCACCCTCACGCTCAACCCGATCGAAGCGGGCGTCACGATCACCGGAACCAATCTGGTCTACGACGGCAATCCGAAATCCGCCACCGCGACCACCGATCCCACCAATCTGGTCGTTGTGTTGACCTACAACGGCCTCGAAACCGAGCCGGTGACGGCGGGCGTGTACGCGGTCCATGCCGAGATCGACGAACAGAATTATTGCGGATCCACCAACGCCACGCTGACCATCCGCAAGGCCGATCAGGCCGTCGCCTCCTTCCGTCCGGCGAGCGGAACCTACCCGGCGGACCAGCTCCTGGCGCTTTCGGCCGACGGGTCGCCCTCCGGAATCCCCGTCACCTTTACCGTCCTGTCGGGGCCGGGCGTCCTTGAAACCGGCCACGGGCTCCGCTTCCAGGGATTCGGCTCCGTGAAGCTGGTCGCGGGGCAGGCGGGCGACGCGAACTGGAACGCCTCGCCGGCCGTGACGAACACGTATGAGGCGGTCGAAACAAACACCGTCTATTTTGTGGCCAAAGCGGGCCAGACGCCGCGGTGGCCGTACATCAGCCCGGAAACCGCCGCCAGCAACATCCAGACCGCCGTCGACCAGGCCTCCTCCGGGGAGACCGTGTGGGTGGGGCCCGGGCTGTATGCCGAGGGCGGGCGCCCGGCCGCGGGCGCGGCGCTGACCAACCGGCTTGTGCTCGACAAGGCCGTCTCCGTCCTTTCCGTGGCGGGGCCCGCCGCCACCGTCATCGCCGGCCGGCCGGGCACCGGGGGAGAGGCGCCCCTCGGTCCCGATGCCATCCGCTGCGTCGTCATGACCGATGGCGCCTTATTGGCGGGATTCACCCTGACAAACGGATTCACGGCGGGCGCGCTTGCGGGGCTATCCGAGCAGGCGGGCGGCGGCGCCTACCTCGCGTCCTCCGCCATGATCAGCAACTGCGTCATCACGGGCTGCGGAGCCGTCTCGGGCGGCGGACTCCAGGGCGGCATCGCCCTGCGGTGCCGGCTGACGGGCAATGCGGCGATCAACGAAGGCGGCGGCGCCGCGAACGCCCGGCTGTCGGCGTGCCTGTTGTGGAACAACGCGGCGCCCTACGGCGGCGGCGCGTTCCGGTGCGACCTGGCCTCCTGCACGCTGGCGGATAACACCGCTCTCTATGGCGGCGGAACCTACGAAGGCGGGTTGGTCAACGGGGTCGCCTGGTACAACACGGGCTGGGACTGCTTCGGCACCCAGGTGGCGTTTGTCGACGCGGGCTCCGGCATCGCGGCGGGCGTCAACGGCTGCCTCTCCCTGGAGCCCCTGTTCGTGAACCGCGCCCAGGGCGATTACCGCCTCGCCTACGGCTCGCCCTGCATCAACAGCGGCACGAACGGCGCCTCGCCGGCCGGCGCCCTGGACCTGGATGGCGCGGCCCGCCCGATTCACGCCACGGTCGACATGGGCGCTTTTGAGTTTTATGGAACGCCCGGACTGCCGCTTCTCGCGGCGCCGGCCGACATCCGCGCGCATCAGGCCGCCATGTCGTGGCAGGCTTCGACGGACAGCGTGCGCGTGATCGGGTTCCGGATCGCGGTTTCCAACCAGGCCGCCGCAGCGCCCGCGATCGAGACTGTTGTTCAGGCCCCGGCCCTCTCCGGCGTGGTGACCGGCCTGGCGCCGAACACGGCCTACGCCTGCCGCGTTCGCGCGGAAAACGATTATGACGTGGGCGCCTGGACCGGCTGGCAGTGCTTCACCACGCTGACCGAAGCCGTGATCATGGCGGATCCCGCCCTGACGTTCAACGCCACGTATGCGTCGGGCCTCTCGTCAACCCAGGTCGTGTCACTGGCTAATCCGGGCGCGTCACCGTGCGTCTGGAGCGGCGCCGTGTCCTACCCGGGGGCGTCGGCCGGCTGGCTGGGCGTGGCGCCGGGCGGCGGAACCGTCGAGGCGTCCGGCTCCACCGGGCTGGCGTTTGTCGTGTCGGCCCGGGGGCTTGATGCCGGAACGCACACGGCGTGGCACACCCTCAGCTCGCCCAATGCCACCAACAGCCCGCAGGTCCAGGTCGTCACGCTCCAGGTCGCGCGCGCCACCGACACGATCACGTTTGGCGCCACTAACCAGGTTTTCAGCGGCAGCGCCCGCCCCGTCACCGCCGCCTCGTTCAGCGGCCAACCGGTCAAGGTGACCTACAACGGCTTGGCTGATGCGCCCGTGGCGGCGGGATCCTACTCGGTGACCGGGGTGGTGGACACGCTCAACTGGACCGCCGTCTCCACGACGCGGCTCACGATCGCGCGGGCGCCCCAGGCCATCACGGGCTTCCTGCCCGCCTCCGGGGATGTGACCAGCACGAATATCCTGGCCCTGGCCGCGAACGGCGGGGGTTCCGGAAAGGCTTTGGTGTTCGCGGTTGTCTCGGGCCCCGCTTCGCTGCTGCCCGGCAACCGGGTGCGCTTCTCGGGCTATGGCGACGTGCGCGTGACCGCGGGCCAGGCCGGCAATGTCAATTGGCTGGCGGCGCCGACGGTGACCAACCTCTACCGCGTGATTCCCGTCCCGGGTCTGACGCATTTTGTGGCGATGGCCGGGCAGGCCCCGCTCTGGCCTTACGCCTCCTGGGACTCGGCGGCCAGCAACATCCAGGACGCGGTGGACGTCGCCTGGGATGGCGACTTCGTCACCGTCAGCAACGGCGACTACCGGGCCGGCGGCCGCCCGGCGCCCGGCGGCACCATCACGAACCGGATCTGCATCACCCGCGCCATCACGCTCGCCAGCGTGAACGGCCCGGCGGTCACGCGCGTGTTCGGTGCGGAGCCCGCCACGGGTTCCGGCTTCGACGCCGTTCGCGGCCTGTATGCCGCCACGGGCGCCGTCGTCCGGGGCTTTACCTTCACGGGCGGCCACTCGGCCTTCGTCTCGGATCTGTCGCAGGACCGCTCGGGCGGCGGCGTCTATCTCACCGGCGGCGCCGAGCTGAGCCACTGTATCGTCACGGGCAACCGCTCCGCTGAATATGGCGGCGGCGTCTTCGTGCGGGAAAGCGGCCTCGTCAACAACTGCCTGATGACCGGCAACCAGAGCGACCAGGGCGCCGGCCTTTGCCTGTTCGCGGGCGGCGAAGCGGTCCATTGTACGATGGCCTCCAATACGGCCGCAACGGCCGCCGGCGGCGTCTACATACCGGACGCCGGCTCGCTGGTCAACTGCATCGCCTGGGGCAACCGGGCGCCGCCGGCGGCCCGGCAGGATCTGGTGTCCCTGGGCGGAGTGGTGACCTTCACCTGCGCGGGCGACGGCGTCGCCGACGGCGCCGCGGGCTGCCGGTTGGCCGACCCCCTGTTCGCCCCCGGCGGGTATCGTCCCGGAGCCGCGTCCCCCTGCGTGAATGCGGGGAACAGCGCCCGGGTCCTGGCGGAAACCGACCTGAAGGGCGACCCGCGCGTGGTGGAAACGGTCGACCTGGGCGCCTACGAGTATCTCGCCAGCCCGGCCGTCCCCACGAACCTGGCCGTATCGGCGCTGACTCCTGCCGGCGTCACGCTTTCCTGGCATCACGGCGATGTCATGCCGGTCACCGGCTATGATGTGGAGATGGAAACGCTCGGCACCACGAATGTCCTGTCCTGGAACGTGCCCGGGACGGAGGAGTCGCTCGCGGTTGGCGGCTTTGCCGAGGGAACCGGTTACCGGTGGCGCGCCCGCGCCTTCAACTCGCAGGGAACCAGCGACTGGACGGCCTGGCAGCTCTTCTTCACGCCCGGCTTCATCGTGAGTGTCGATCCCGTATCCTGCAACATCGGCGGCGGTGTGGACGTCCTCATCGAAGGGCAGGGGCTCGGCTACGCCTCGAATATCGTTTCCGTCTCCCTCTGCGGCGTGCCGGCCGCCATCGTGGACCAGGCCGAGGACTGGGTGCGCGTGACCGCGCCGATGGCCCTGGTTTCCGGGGTGGGTGACATCCGGGTGTCCTCGCCGACCGGCGGCGACTCGGTGCTGAGCAATGCCTTCACCTTCCTGCCGGCCTCTGCCCCCGTCCTGCTGCCGCCCACGGAGATCACCGCCTCCAGCCTGGTGGCCCACTGGAAGGCGCTTGCCTCGGCCCAATCATTCCAGCTGCAGGTCTCGGCCAGGGCGGACTTTGCCACCTTGCTCCCGGGCCTTGAGGGCACGAATGCGGCAGCCGATGCGCTTCAGCTTGACGTCCAGGGCCTCGTGGCCGGAACCAACTATCTGCGCTTGCGCGCCCGTTTCACGAATGGGTATGGCCCGTTCTGCGCCCCGTTCGTCGTTCCCTCCGGCGCGGAACAGCCCTGGGTCCGCAATCTGATGGCCGACGACGCGGCGACCGCGGGGCAGACCCGGACCTATGACCTCTCGGCCGTCTTTGCCGGAACCGGACTGGTCCTTTCGGCATCCTGCGCCCAGCCCGGAATGGCGGCGCCGCGCATGGACGGGAATACGCTCACGCTGATGGCCGGCCCCGCAGAGGGCCTGGCGCGGATTATCGTGACCGCCACGCAGGCGGACAGCGGCTACAGCGTTTCCACCGCCTTCCGCCTGGAGGTGGCTCCCGCGCCGCTCGGGGCGCTCCGGATCAATTGCGGCGGCAAGAAGACGGGCTTGTGGACGCGCGACCGGGGCTTTTCCGGAGGCGTCGTTTTCGCGACGAATGCGGTTGTGGAAAACACGTCGGAAGCCTTCCCTCTGGCGGTCTACCAGGCCTGCCGGGGTGCGAGCAATCTGACCTACAGCTTCCCTGATGTGCCTAACGGCGCCTACATCGTCCGGCTTGCCTTTGCGGAATTGGTACAGGACCGGATCGGGGCGCGCGTGTTCAAGGTCAAAATCGAGGGGAAGACAGTCCTGCCCCTGCTGGACGTATTTGCGGTGACCGGGAATAAGTTCCGGGCCTACCAGCCGATGTTCAAGGTTGCCGTGATCGATGGGAACGGAATGCAAATCAAGGGCATCGGCCTGAACGGGTCGGAGGCCTTCTTCAACGGCATCAAGATCATGCCCGCCCCGCCGGCCGGCATGCTCGTCGTTCCGGCGGGGGTGAACACGGGAACGGACCCGGATGCCGGTCCCTATTCGGTGACGAACCAGGGTAAGCTGTTCGTGGACGACACGGAGGTGACGAAGCAGCTGTGGGACGAGGTTCGCGCCTGGGGCCTGGCTCACGGTTACACGGACCTGGCGGAGGGCGCCGGCAAGGCCCCGGATCACCCGGTTCAGGGGGTCAGCTGGTACGACTGCGTCAAGTGGTGCAACGCCCGCAGCCAGATGCAGGGCTTGACGCCCGCCTATTACACGACGTCGGCGAAGGAGGGCGTCTACACGAGCGGCGAGCTCGACCTGACCGCGGAGTGCGTGGACGCGTGGGCGGGGTACCGGCTGCCGACCGGGGCGGAGTGGGAGTTCGCGGCCCGCGGCGGCGCCAGCGGCCTGCGCTTCCCCTGGGGGAACGAGATCGACCATTCCTTTGCGAATTATTTCAGCGACGCCGCGGTTGCGTATGACGCGGGGCCGACCCGGGGCTTGCACCCCGACGCCAATGTCGGCGTGGCGCCCTACACCCTGCCGGCCAAGGCGTTCGGCGGATACGGCTACAAGGCCGGGTTGTACAACATGGCGGGCAATGTGGCGGAATGGTGCTGGGACTCCTCCGAGGGCACGAATCGGCTGGTGAGGGGCGGGGCCTGGTCCTCGGACGCCTCCTGGTCCCGGGTGTCGCAAGGCCTGATGTCGGATGCCGCCCTGTGCGCCGACGATGTGGGCTTCCGCGCCGTCATGCCCAGGCCGTAGTTCACGGAACCAACCACGGATTTCACGGATAACACGAGTTTTTGAAATCAATCCGGTTGTTACCATGAAGTACATGAAGGACATGAAGAAGATTTAACCACGGAAAACACCGACTTCAGGTAGGGCGCGCAGCCTGGCCTGAGCTTGTCGAAGGGTCCCTTGCGCGCCGAAACAAATCCCCCCGCAGTGGCCTCAATCTGCCCTCACCCGCCTCTGTGTGAAGCCTTCTCTTCTACAGCCACCCGGTGGCTTTGGCGAGCAGCTTGACGTAGTGGACGTAGTGGGGCCAGGAAACATCCGAGGGGACGCCATGGTCGCACCCGGGAGTAAAGCCGCCATCGCGGATGACCGGCATCAGCCGCTCGATCTCCGCCTCGATATGCCGCCCGCCCTTGGCCATCAGCCGCTTGTCCACGCCGCCCCGGTACGCCATGTTGCGGCCGAACCGCTTGCGGAAGGCGACAATGTCATTGCCCGCCGCCACCTCGATCGGATC
>CAIKKV010000442.1 GCA_903828035.1 uncultured bacterium | reverse complement strand
TGCAAAACGGAAGTAATAAGGTAGGAAAAACAGGCCCGTGCGTCAAGCCGGGTTTTTATAAAAAAAAAGCGGGAACCCGTGGGGGCTCCCGCTCCTGTGTTTCGCGCGTCTGATTAAGGAATCAGCTTCTTGGCCAGATCCGAAGCGGAAGCCGCGTCCGGGGCATACCCATCGGCGCCGATCTCGTCGCAAAACGCCTGGGTCACCGGCGCGCCGCCGATCATGACTTTCAGCTTGCCCTTGAGATCCGAGTTCTTCACCGCATCCACCACGGCCTTCATGTTCGTCATGGTGGTGGTCAGCAGCGCCGAGCAGCCAATCACCTGCGCGTTGTTGGCCCGGGCCAGCTCCAGGAACTTCTCGGCCGCGACGTCGATGCCGGCATCCACAACCTGGAAGCCGCCGCCCTCGAGCATCATGCCGACCAGGTTCTTGCCGATATCATGCAAGTCGCCCTTGACCGTGCCAATCACGACCACGCCGCGCGTCTTGACCTTGGCTTCCAGCAGCTTGGGCTTCAGGATGACCATGCCGGCCTTCATGGCGCGGGCGGCAATCAGCACTTCGGGAACGTACACTTCGTTCTTCTTGAACTTCTCGCCGATCTCGCCCATGCCCGAAAGCAGGCCTTCGTTCAGAATCACGGCAGCGCCTGTTCCCTCGGCCAGCGCCTTGGTCACCAGCGCCTCGACGTCCTTGGCCTTGCCCTTCATCAACATCGCCTTGATTTCAGAAACCGTGCTCATCGAACCTCCTGCTGAATCCTGATGTTACCGGAAAACCCTTTCCGGAGTTGATTTTCAAAATCTACGCGTTGTGCCTGGCAAAAAATAGATAATTCGAGTTGATTATTAGTCATTTCTTGCTGTATTATTCAATACATGTCACTCCGCATCCCCCGAAACCTGCTGACAACCCTGGCCCGCGAGGTGAGGAAGTCGCATGGCGTGCGCCTGGACTTTCTGAGCATGACCGGCGAATTGAGCGGCCCGCCCGATCCGCTGGCGGGGCTGGACGCCGTCCGCCGGGTCAGGACGTTCGCCCTGCATGAAAGCGTAACCCGCGGCGAGCCGGAACTATTCTCTTCCCTGCCCGGCCTCCATGGCGGCCTCATTCCGCTCGAGTCGGACCGGCTCATCCAGGGCGCCCTGCTGGTGGGCGAAAGCCTGGAAGCCGGCGGGCCCGAGCCGCATGACGGGGCCGAGCAGAGCCTGGTCAGGGCGGGCATGCCGGCCCGCGAGGCCTCCCGCCTGGGCCGGAAGCTGCCCGTTCTCTCGCAGCAGGACCTGCGGAAGCTCCTGAACTCGCTGTCAGACGCCTTCTATCAGCGTAGCGGCTGGACGCGGCCTCTTCTTGAAGAGAACCGGTTGCGCACGCAGCAGCAACGCCAGATCGCGGAAGCGATCGCCTTCCAGGAAAAAGCGGGCGGCACGCCGGTCTATCCGTTCGAAAAGGAGCGCATCCTCCTCTCGTTCATCAAGGCGGGCGATCGCGAAAGCGCCCTGCGGGTTCTCAACGAGATGCTCGCCGCCATGTACCTGACCTCGCCGCAATTGCCCGTCCTGCGCGCGCGGGCCATCGAGCTCATGGGCTACCTCACCCGCACCGCCGTCGAGGACAGCCCCCGCCTGGAGTCGCTCATCGAGTCCAACCACGCCTGGATGGCGCGGCTCATCCAGGCCGACGATTTCGAAAGCCTGTCCCGGGTCCTCATGCAGGCGCTCGACGATTTCATCGAAGGCATCTACCGCCAGGGCTATGGCCGCGGAAACCCCAGGGTCAATCAGGCGCTCGACTTCATCCAGTCGCATTACTCCGCCGCCATTTCCCTGCGGGACGTCGCCAAGGCCACGGGCTTGAGCGCGTTCCGCATCGCGCACCTGATGCGGGAGCACACGGGGAAAAGCGTGCTCCAGCTGATTTTGTCGCTGCGCGTCAAACAGGCGCAACACCTCCTGGAAAGCACCGCCAAGAGCGGCGCGGAAATCGCCTACGAAAGCGGCTTTGGCGACCAGAGCATGTTCATCCGGCAGTTCCGCCACCGCACGGGCACGACTCCCGCCCGCTACCGCCGGGCCCGGTGGGCGGCGAGAGGCGTGCGGGGGGAAGTCTGGACCGGTTCCCGCCATTGACTTTGCCGCGCCTGAATGCTACACGGACATCAGAGGTTAACAGGAGATTCTCATGGCTTTATTGGACGTCCATTTTGACGGCACCGCCATCGGCAAACAATCGAGCATGCAAGTCATCATGCCCCAGGGGAAAGGTCCCTTTCCCGTCCTGTACCTGCTGCACGGGCTCAGCGACGACCACACCATATGGATGCGGCGGACCAGCATCGAGCGCTATGTCACGGGACTTGACCTGATCGTCGTCATGCCCGACGGCCACCGGAGCTTCTACATAAACGACCCCCGCCCCGGAGGACTGGCCTACGAGGACCACATCACGACGGATGTCGTGGGCTTTATCGACCGGGTTTTCCCCACGATTCCCCATCGCGAAGCGCGGGCCGTGGCAGGGCTCAGCATGGGCGGCTATGGCGCCATCATGCTGGCGCTGAAAAACCCCGCCCTCTTCGGCGCGGCCGCCTCCCATTCCGGCGCGCTGGCCTTTACCCGCAAGACGCCGAAAAAGCAGGCCGTTTTCGGCCCCCTGGAAGGCGCCCTCGGCGGCCGCTACAACTGTCACCGACTGGCCTCGGATCTTTGTAAAGCCGGGCGCACTCACAAGCCGGCCCTGCGCATCGACTGCGGCGTGGACGACTTCCTGCTCGATCACAACCGGGGCTTCCACGCGCACCTGTCCAAGCTCGGCTATGCCCATGACTACGAGGAGCATGCCGGCACGCATTCCTGGGCCTATTGGGACGAGCATATCCAGGAGACGATCCCGTTCGTCATGCGGCACTGCGGAAAACACAAGGCATGAAGAAATGCCCCTTTTGCGCGGAAGAGATCCAGGACGCGGCCATCAAATGCCGCTACTGCATGGAGTTCCTGGATTCCGCCGCCCGGACGCTAGCGATGCCCCCTCCGCTGGAGCCCGCCCTTCCGTGGTACCTGCGGACAGCTTTCATCATCAATATGACGCTATTCCTCCCCCCATTGGGGCTGCCCCTGATCTGGCTTCACCCTAAGCTTTCCCTAATTTGGAAAATCGGGCTGACGCTCATCATCCTGGCGCTTACGGGCGTGCTCATCATTATGATTATCTTCGCCGTGAGGAAGTTCCAGGAGCTCTTTCAGCTCATGCAAGGGTTCTTCCTCCAATAGGACCGATAAGCCCTATAGGCCCTATCGTCCTTACAAGCCCCCCCTCACCACGCGTAACCCATGGCCTTCAGGAAGGTGCGCGCCAGGATCATGTGCCCGGTCTGGTTGGGGTGCACGCGGTCCCACGCCAGGGCGTTGGGATGCATGGTCTTCAGAACCGTGTCAAAAGAGGCCTGGGTATCGGCCAGCACGCAATCGTACCGCTTCGCCAGCTTCCGCACCACGTCGGCATACTGGTCCATCCGGGCGCGCATGGCGTCTTTCCGGTTCGGCTCGATGTAATGCGGGGTCATCAGGACCAGCCCCTTCAAATCCGGACGCGTCTGCGCGACAAGGGCTTCAAGGGTTTCGGCGTACTCCTTGAAGTTGACGTGGATGTGCGTCATGCGCGGCGAATCGAACTGGCGCCACACATCATTGATGCCGATGTTGATGCTGAGCCAGTCCGGCTTGAGGGCGGTGACGTCGCGCTCCCAGCGCGCCTTGAGGTCGCGCACGGTGTGGCCGCTTGTTCCCACATTGATCACCCGGATGCCGCGCGCGGGATAGGTGGCGGTCAACAGCGCCTCGATCTGGGTCACATACCCGCGGCCCAGCGGATCAAAAAGCCCCTCCGCGACCGGCTGCGTGCGCCCGCAGTCCGTGATGGAGTCCCCGATCATCAGCAGTTTTTCATTCTTCCCGATTTTCATGCCCGTCCTTGCGGTTGGAATTTAAGCCGGAACACTAGCGCAACTCCCGCCTGGGGGCCAGCCTGAATGCGCCCTTCCTAGGGAAGAACCGAAATCCGGAAAAAGGCCCGCTGAGGTGAGCCCGATATGCCGAACTGGAGCTGCCCCACCGTCCCCGTAGCGGAAATCACGGCTCCCGTGGGCGTCCAGGGTCCTGCGGCCGAATCCGCCATCTCCGCCTGGTAGCTCTTGCCTGCGACCGCTTCGAACCGGAGCGCAACGGTCATCGGATTGCCGGGCGAGAGCGACGGCGCCTCGCTGAGCCTTAGCACCGACGACGCATTGGTGGGAGAAGTCCCGGCGACTGATTCTTTCCACGTCTCCATCCCGTCGCCATCGGTATCCTGCAGCGCCAGGCTGTCATAGCTCGCCGCATCGGGATAGTTTTCCCGCATATACGCGGCCGAGACCGAAACCGGCAAGCCCGTCAGCACACTCGCCCCGAACGAGGCCAGAGCCGCCTGATCGGTGGCGATGGCGGAAACCGGCCACTCGAATCGATCCAGGCCGCCCGCCGCGGGGAGGCCCTGCCCATTGACGACAAGATTCCATATTTCAGACCCGTTTTCCGCCTGGAACAGCACGGAAGTCGAGGTCCCCTCATCCATGGGAATAACGCCCAGGGGAGCGGCGGTTCCCGCCCCCTGCGCGGACACCGTCACGCTCCATACGCGGGCGAAGCGGGCGGTGATCGTCAAATCCGAAGTCAGCCCCTGAACCGTCAGCACAAACGACGTGCTTCCAAATCCAAAAGCCTCGGGAACCGCCACGCCGTTGGTCAGGATGGACACGATCCGGCTTCCGCTCGCCGCCTGCGCCATCACCAACGTGGACTCGTTGTCGAGCACGTCGGACTGTTCCGGAATCACCTGGCCATGGGCTCCGGCAGTCGCGGTTATATAGGCGGGCCTCCGGAAGCGGCAAGGCACCAGATCCAGCCCCCCTCCCGCTCCATCGTGATTGAAACGTAACGCGCCGCGCATGTTCGCCTGCGGCGCCAGCGGTCCGGGATCGGCCTTCAGGACAAACGGCTGCTCCTCCTGGCCGGACGGATACACGGCCGAGACGGTTCCCGTGGCCGACAGCCAGCTGCCGGTTAAAGCGGCGCCCACCCAGACATCGTCAATATACCACCCTTCGGCCTCGGTATAATAATCGGCGCCGAAAAAGAAGGCGATTCGGGCTACCGTGCCGGAGTAGGCGGACAGGTCGACCCTCGTTTCCATCCACTCGTTATTTCCGAAACAGGGGGTGGAAGGCTCAAACGGGGAATCCAAGTTAGGCTCGATCAGGTAGGGATATCCGCCGATCGGCGTCAGGTCCTGGAACGTGGCGCCGTCGTCCAGGCTGATGCGGACAACGCCGCCATCCCAATAATAGCCGTCCGTGCTCGCCTCCGCCTGCATCCAGTGCTTGAACGTCAGCATCGATCCGCCCCCCAAGGCCACAGGCGGCGAGATCAAAGAAGCCCTGAGCCCGGCGGCATACTGAGGCGTGGAGTCGGACCCGCAATACCAGGCGGTGGAAGGGCTGGCCGCTCGATACGGCGAAAGATGCCAGCCTCCCCCCTCCACCAGCCAGCCATCCGCTCCGCCTTCCATGGCATCGTCCAGAACAGGCGCGAGGGGGAACATCTCCCACGTCAAGGGCTGGTTTCCGTCATTCGCCACAAGGGTTGGCTGCTGATATCCCTCCCGCGGCAGCCGGATCGTGTTATCGTTGGTCGGCGATACACGCAAAATCGGATAATCCGAATCCACCTGATACGCGTCCGAATAAGTTGCGAAAATCAGATCCGCCGCCGCCACCTGATACACGACGGAAACGACAGATTGGCGGCCAGGATCGATATCCGCCGTGTAGACGCCGTCTCCCGTGGTCGTCATGGGTGTGGTTTGAATGTCCCCGCCATTGACCACCCAGAAAACAACAGCCTCGGCTACCGTGAAATTGTCGGCGATCACGGCGCTGACCCGCCAGGGCGGCGAAGCCGTTTGAATCGCCGGCAGGGGCGTTAACTCGATGACGGGCGGACGCGGATACGAGTTTGAGCTCCACGGGTCCGTGTTGTCGTCATTTTCATACCCGTTATTCCACCCGTCCCCATCCGGATCGCTGGCGGCCGTCACCACGCCGGTGTTCCCGGAATAGCGGTACTCCCACCAGTCCTGCAGGTTGTTGGCGTTGGCATCATTGGTGTAGGTGAGATACCAGGCCGTGGCCGTGTGCGGCGACTTCATGACAATGTTGGTCGCCGGATTGGCGGCCTGTCGCAGGGGGTTGGTCCAAAGGACGCCATCGATCTTCCAGCCGGCAAGCGCATACGGGATGGCCGGATTCGCGGATGTGTCCCAGGCGAAGTCCCAGGCGGTGACCGTACTGACAACCGTATTCGTTCGCTGCCAGGAAGTCAGATCGACCGCCCCGGCCGGACTCGAGTTCTGCGTGAACAGGGCCTCCTCGCCCCAGAGCCAGGTCAGGACGGTAGGGCCCAGCAGCGTGAGGTCGGCCGTGGCGGTCGCGCTGGAAGTCGGGTTCGCGCCGGTGGCGCGCCACCCGTCGCATAAGAACCGCCAGGTGGTGCCGGAGGTGCACAGCGCTTGCGCGGTGGCGTGGAACAAGGTTCCGCTCGGATAAGAATAGGGTCCGTAGGCGGGGCTTACGCTGACTGAATTGGTCCGGGTTCCGGCAATTTCAAGGGGAACCGCGGGATTGCTGAAAACGACTTGCTGAAGAACCGACGGCGCATTGGTGGGATAGCGGACCGAATAGGTGGAAGCGGTGGCCGAAAGATAATAGGACACCACGGTGCCCAGCGGCTGGGAGGGGATGGCTCCAGTATAGTTGTGGCCGTCCTGCCAGCCCAGCACAGATGACGTGAACGGCCCGCTCACCCCGTTCGTACTCCAATAGACGCAAAACTGCCCGTTCGTCATAGGGGTATAGTACGTTAGCAATGCGGAAAGCGGACAGGCGTTGGTGGTCAACAGCACGGGAGTCGGCGGCGTATGGAACAGCTCCGGCGGCTGGTTGATCGCCCCCCGGATCACCAGGGCGTATTTGCCATTGGTTTTGATCACGCTGGAGGCGAGCACCTTCGCCGTATAGACGCCGTTTGAGGCATGGGCGACCCGGATCACCTCCACCGGATTCAGGTGATCCGCAGCCACCCCCCCATTGGGGTATAGCGTTTGCCCGTCCGGAGT
>CAIKKV010000441.1 GCA_903828035.1 uncultured bacterium | reverse complement strand
TTCATTGGTCACCGCGCCGGTATAGTCGATGAAATATTTGTTAACCCCCTTGGCAATAATGACATCAGAGCTGGATTTGACAATCGAGTATCCGGCAAGGGCTGAGATTTGCTGTCCTGCGGGAATCCAGGAGAGTCCCGCATAGGCGTTTTCATCGTTGCCGCTGATCAAATCCACTCGGAACTCGAGTGTTCTGCCATCCTTGAGTTCAAACGCCTCGGTGGTTTTGGTTGTGGCAGCGAACAGGGACTGTCCCACAGCGGGAACATCGATGTGCAATTGCCCGTCGGGCTGGGTGACGGTCCCGAGTCCCGGTCCAAAGGAGAAATCGGTCCAGCCAGTCCTGTTGGCCGCGTTAAAATTGTCGAGGACGCGCGCGAAAACGGCTGGTTGCGCCTGAATCGCAAGCATGAGAGCGAGGGCCTGAACAGCCCTGACAACCGGATTTGGTCTTTGTGGTTTCATGAAGGTTTTCCTGTTTGCTTCGTTTGCCGGGCGCCTATTGCCAAAGAGCCCGTTATTGTTGGATTTAGGTTTTCTACTCCCGGTGGGTGCAATGCACGCGCCTCCGACATGCCGGCAAAGCATGCGGACTTCAGCATTGACGCCTGGGTGAAAATAACACCGCTCACGGGAACTGTGACAAGTATAACCTGCACTGGCCCAGAGTCAAGCCGGGATTGGACTGCGTTTTTTAGGGATCTCCTAAAGCCACGCCATTCCGGGGTATTTCTGCCGGAGATTGGTCTTGATCGCGGGGTATCGATGGATTTTGAACGAAGGCCAGTCGAGAGTTGCCTCGAGGCGTTTGCCATCGGGGGCGCACAGCCAAAGTTTGACGGGCAGTTTTCCCTCGCACACGGTGGGATGCTCTTTCAGGCCGAAACATTCGGTGAGCTTGATCTGGAGCTCGGGAGAATGCGGCTTGCCTTTGTCGTCCTTTGCGGGTTCGGCATAGAGGAGTTTCATTTTGCGGGCGTCGGGCCAGAGGATGGACACGGGCGTCAGCTCGTCGATCCAGGCGGACTGGTCCTTTCCGACCCAGGATTGGAAGGCGTCGCGCAGGGGGGCGGCCTGAGCCTCCTTGGCCAGCGTGAGTCCTGAAAACGCCCTGGCGAGCGCCTCGACGATGGCCTCCTCGTTAAAGCATTTCATTCCCAGATCGGGCATGGCGCAGGAGATCAAATTCACCCGCGCCACAAACTGCTTGATTTCGTGATTGAGCAGGGGCAGTTCGAACCATCCTTTGCGGGCCGCATGGGCCAGGGCGCGCCCGGCGGCCAGCGGCTCCAAATTGCTGGAATGCTCATGGTGGATGACCAGATCATGAAACCGCTCCAGAAAAATAGCGGCCACCCGCTTGTGCGTCCGGTCGTAGAGATGCTCCACGGCGGCGGTGATTTGCTCGGGAAACATTTCGTGGATCCATTCGCGTTTAACGGCGCTGGCCAGTCCGAGCAGGGTCAATTTTTCCGAGCCTCTCGAAATCACTTCCTTGATGGTTGCCGCGACAAACAAGGGGGATGTCTGAACGACGCTTTCCCGCATGAGCGTGCCTGTCCGCCCCTCCGTGAGTTCGCATTGCAGGGTTCCCTGGTCGCGGCGGATGCAGAGCTGATCGATGAATCCGGTCATGATGCAGCGCAGCAAGGGATCGTCGGACACCGTGTGGGCGGCCGGATTGGCGGCATGTTTTTCCCTGCGGGCCGGGGCGGCTTCGGGCGGCGCCTCCTCGGTTTCGGGCCCCTTGATGAATCCCTCGCGATGGGCGATTTGCTCGATTTGCTCGAAGGTTTGCTCCACCTGCCGGGCTATTTGGGCATGGATGCCA
>CAIKKV010000440.1 GCA_903828035.1 uncultured bacterium | reverse complement strand
TCCGCAGCGTTCCTCTGGGCAACCTGGTCATTATGCGTCCTCCTCAACTCGCCCAGAATCTACAAGAGGCGTGCGTTTCGATCCGGCGGAATTAGATGACCTGTTGCGACCAGAGGCTTCGCCACCTTGCCCGGTGAAGACCGTCAATTCGTCCGTGCTGATACGGCGGCTTCCTCCGACCATCACCGAGTGCAGGCGATTTTTGGCGATGAGCCGCCAGACCGTCCGGGGGTGGACGGACAATACGGATGCCGCCTCGCTTATGGGTATGAGCCTCGACACCTGATTCGTTGGAGCCTTAAGGCTTGCGAGGATCGGGTTGCGGCACACGGCCAGTATCGCCTTGCGGTCGGCATCGGCCAGCGTGTCGTCGGCCTCCATTGCCATCTTGATGATCCCGAGGGTCGAGTCCCTCATCGTGCCATGGACAGCAGACCGTTCGAGGCGACCTTCTTCTGCTACATCATCTTGCATCTCGACCTCCGTTCCGTTGGGTTCGGGCTGCGGATTCCGGGGTTCTGTTGCCCGCCGCCCTTGTCCAATCGTAGTCACGCTTTCACATCACGGTGGTGGAATAGAACGGCTCTTCGAGCCAAAGCAAACATGAGCCGTCGAAGGCGGCCTTTGCCCGTTCTTGCGGCCATCCCGTCCATCGCTGGATGTCACTCGCCTTCCACGCTATCGATGTAGGCACCAGCACCAGCATCCCTTGTCCTGCCGCAGCAGAGACGACGGCTGACGCCATGATGTCGTCGGGCACGCCCTTCGCCGCATATGTGGCGACCACGCTTGGCCAGTCATCTGGGTGCTTGTCCAACATAGTCTGATAGGCATACATCACCGCAAGAGCGACGGAAACATCCCTTCCGTTGACCGCCTCGCAGGCGGCAATGAAGCGGGCATCTGACCATCCCAGCCACGCCTGCACCGCATCCGACTGGCTAGGCGTGGCGGGGTCATCGCCACAGGCTTGCATCGCCATCAAAAGCAGTTGGGCATCGCTGGCTCCAGATGCCTCGGCAGACGTCAGGCGATCTCGCAGTTCGGGCGTCAGACCTGTCAGCCCTTGATTGGAATTCACGGCTTCGCCCCATTCCGTCTTCCTGTCGTCTTTCATTCGCATTGTCTCCTGTTGCGTTTATTCACGCTGCCTTATCCAAATCGCACATCGCCCCCGCTGGGGGACATAGTTTGTGATGATGACTTCTCGTATCGTGCTCCTTCTTCATGCCGCCTTCTTGGTTGCGACCGCTGTCCTTGCTTTCAACGTCTCGATGATCTTGGCAAAGACCTTCTCGACAACGGGAACTGCCATCGAATTGCCGATCATCTTCTGCGCGGCAAAGTCGCTCTTCGGCAGGATGAAGTCCCTCGGAAATCCCATGACGTTCGACATCTCTCGCGGGGACAGGCGACGGAGAACCCCGTCGATCATGTGCATGTCAGAGTAAAAGCCCGTGACAATGGTCGGGGCATGGAACGCCCCATCGAATACTCGCTCGCCCTGGCCGCCGCTGCCCACTACACCGAGCCGAACGGTGCGAAGCGGGCAGTTGTTGCCTGTCCCATGCGGGCAGCGATCCCCTGTTTTCAACTCGCAGCGCTTGGGTTGGACCTTCCCCCATCGAATAGCCTTATACTCGGATGGGGCGGCGGCATACTTGACCGTTTCACTGTCGGGCAAAAGATGGTTCTTGAGAGAGACCAACTCGCAGGTCGGCTTCGGAAACTCAAAACGGGTGACGCCTAAGTCCTTGCGGAAGCAGGCAAAATAAATGCGGCGCCGGGCGGTTGCCGCCCCATAGAAAGAACTGTTCAGCACCTTGTAATGAACATCGTATCCCGCGCCTTCGATCTCGTCGCATATCGCCTTCAGGGCTTTTCGGTTCTTCCGGTTGACCAGACCATCAACATTTTCAAGAAATAATGCCGGAATTCTCCGATCCCTAGCAATCCGCACAATCTCAAGGAAAAGCAGGCCCCTGTGGTCCCCGAACCCCTTGGCATGACCAGCGTTACTCCAGGTTTGACATGGAAAACCACCGCATAGAATTTCATGCTCGGGGATATCCCAGGCCTGAATCTTGGTGATGTCCCCGGCGGGCATGACGCCATAGTTTGCCAAGTAGTTCTTGGCGGCTCTCTTATCGATCTCTGATGAGAAAACGCACTTGGCGCCGAGCATCTTTCCTACGAAGTGCATGGCACCCATCCCGCCACAAAAGAGGTCGAT
>CAIKKV010000439.1 GCA_903828035.1 uncultured bacterium | reverse complement strand
CGACGCTTTCCGATCTCCCCCATCTCCCCACTCGCCCCTCGCTCCACCAGCCTTCGCGTCTTCGCACAAGCCCATCCGATCCGTCCAATCCGCCCGATCCGTCTGACCTCGTCCATCCCCACCAGCGACAATCTCGCCGCCCAGCTTCTCCCCCCCTCCCCCGCCTCCTCATCCCGCAGGGATGACGGCTCGTAGATGGCATGAAGGACGTCAAGCAGCGCGCGTTTCGCGTGCTTACTTGACGCCCTATGGCCGACAAACCACAGAAAAAGAAAGCCGCTGGCTCCCTCGAGCCAAGCGGGAAATCCGAGTCCCAGAACCCTACCCCGGCATCGCCGAAGCCTCCCGGAAAACCGCCCCAGGCGCCCGAAATCGGCCCCGGCACACTGATCATTCTCGGGCTCGATGTCCATGCCCGCCAGATCACCGTGGTGCGCCAGATCGACCACTCGCTGCCGCAGCCGGCACAACGCATGGATGAGACCACCCTTCTCGTATGGATCGGAAAAATGATCGCAGCAGGGGCCCGCGTCCTGAGTTGCTATGAAGCGGGATGCTTCGGCTATGTTCTCCACCGCAAGCTCACCGCCCTGGGCGTGGAAAACATCGTGGTGGCCCCCGAAGCATGGTGCGGCGCGAACAAAACAGACAAGCGCGACGCCCGGGAACTGTGCCTTCGCCGCGAGCGCTACCATGCCGGCAATGCCCGCGCCTTCAGCATCGTCCGTGTGCCTACCGAGGAGGAGGAAGCCAGACGGAACGCCGGGCGGCAGCGCGAACGCCTGCTCAAGGAGCGCATGCGCGCAGACAGGCGCGGAGCAAGCCTTCTGCTGCTGGCGGGCATCAAGACCGCCAAAGGCTGGTGGCGGCCGGGGCCATGGGCCCAACTCAGCGCCGGACTCTGCACCGATCTGCTCCAGCAGGCCGGAATCTGGCAGGGACAGGCCCTGCATTACGAAAAACTCCAGAGCGCGGCCAAAAAGGAACTGGAAGAGGAAGCCGCCTCGGACATCGCCAGCCTGCCCGCCGGAATCGGACGCCTGACATGGCGACTGCTGAGCGGTGAAATCCTGACATGGCATCGGTTCAAAAACCGCCGCGAGGTCGCCAGCTACACGGGTCTGTGCCCCGGCGAAAACTCCAGCGGAGACAGCCGCAAGCAGGGACCGATCAACCGTCATGGAAATCCCCGCGTCCGCACCCTCCTCATCGAAGCCGTGTGGCGGCTGACGCGATTCGAGCCAGGATGGCGGGGGTTCGTTAAATTCCCAGCACTGCTGGACAAAAACGCCGGGAGCCGGAGACGGCGAAAGGCTGTGGCGGCCGCGGCCCGGCTCCTTGCCATCGACCTGTGGCGACTGGAAACGGGGCAGACAACCGCCGCGAATCTGGGGCTGAAACGCGACTTCCGGACGCACGGTCCCGATGCCGCAGAACCCGCCGCGGAACCATCGCCATAACTGATTTTTCGGCAGCAGAAAGACTTTTCCACGGCGGCCACTGGTCGTTAGGAATGGAGAGGAGCGCGTTCGCCCCCGGGCT
>CAIKKV010000438.1 GCA_903828035.1 uncultured bacterium | reverse complement strand
GCAATTCCGGCATTCACGACGGCGGCGGATGTGACCCGTCAAGTTGCGTGTGATGAGAACTGAAAGATGCTTGCACCCGCAGGAAGGACATACGATCCCGCGCGGTTCAGCGGGTTTCCTTTCGGATTGGACAGGATGATCCGTCATCGCCGCCTGCCTTTCTGCATCACCGAGAGTTTCATCGGGCCCGACTTGGACGCAGCCTTGGCATCCGTGCCCGGTAGGATAGCGCCCTGGATCGAGGCCGCGACGGCGCACCCAACCAGCCCGTCGAGCCAGTGATTGTCCTGCGCCTCGGGCCGCATGCGCCACTCGTCGACCACCCTCCCGCGCCCCTCGGTCCGCACCCGATACTCGGCCGTGAGATGCTCGGCCAGGAGCCGGTGCGCCTCGGCGTCGCGCCCGAAGAGCGAAAGACATCCACGGTCACCCATCGGGACAGCCAGCCGCGCGTGGATGAAACTCTTCCAGAAGTTCGAGTCGAAGATCGCGTGCCGGACTGAGCGCTTGCCCTGGACGTTCGGGATGCGCCAATTCAGCCCGACGCGGTCGCCGCGCCTGCGCTTGTACTCGGCGAACGGCATGCTGGCAGCGCCCGCGAACCGGCCGTGGCTGGGGAGCAACACGGTCGCGTGCGGGCTCTGGCGGCAGAACTGGTAGACCACGTCCGTGGACGTCCCCCAGTTGGCGTCGACGAGACACCGGTCAACCCGCATCATCGCCCCGTCATCGCGCCGCCATTCGCGGTTCAGGTAGTCACCCGTGAGTTGTTCCAGCCCGGCGTAGATCGCGCCTTCCAGCCCGGTGCCCTTCGCCATCGATTGAAGCGTGCGCTGCGCGTCTCGGAGTGTGAAGTAGGCGCGCCGCTGGTCGGGGTAAGCGCCGTAGTCCACGACGTAGCCGGTGAAGTCTTCCTCAAACGCGGCGACAGTCCAGAAAAGGAGCTTGCCCTGGACGTCGATGAACATCGTCAGGTGCGTCACGCCGACCGGGATCTCGCCGCGCCTCATGCCGTTCAGTTTTGAGGCGATCTGGTCGGATGAGAGGAGCCCCTCGTCCTCGATGCTCTTTTCCGGGAGCGGTTCGTTCTGGTACTCGGCAAAGAACGCAGCCTCATCCTGAAGCTTCAGGTTCATGGCGTGCTGGATGGCCGATGCCTCGTCGTGGTTGAACCGCTCCCGCCACGCGATCTCCGCGCCCTCATCGAGTTCCGCCCGGTTCGCCTCGTAAAAAGCCGTCGCCTCGCGCTGGTCGCCGTGCATGCGCAGTGACTCCGCCCGCACCTCGGCGTATCTGGCCCAGAGTTTCTCGTTCGACGGGAATCGATAGACCATGCGCGTGCGCTCGCCGCTCCATTCCGGGTGCTTCTCGCGGTCGAGAACGGTGTCCGCCATGTCGCCAGGTCGGATGACGGTGCAAGGCATGATCCCGGATATCTTCTTGCCGGGCCCAGCCAACCCCAGAACCGCGCCAGCGAGGATGCGTTCCCGCGTAGCGCACTGGGAAAGCGACCTCGCCGACTCGTCGGTCTGCGGGTCGTCCAGCACCACGAGCGTGGGCCGAACTGTCTGGCCGTCCGCGCGCTTGTACTTCATGCCCCTGATACGACCGGTAATCCCCGCGACCTTGATGATTGCGGCGCTGGCCAAAGAGCCGGGCATGGTTGGCAGCACGATCTCGTTCGCGGTCCAACTGATGTGAGTCCGTTCACCTTTGTAGAGCTGTCCGGAGCAGCGGTTCGCAATGCCATCAAGGCATCGGATCGGGTAGACAACCTCGGGAAAGTCGCCTTCCAGGATGTCGTTGCCGTCCAACTCCATCTTGATCGAATCGAGCATCTCGACGGCGTGGACCTCCGACGCGCCGATCAGGCAGACGAACTCCCGGTGCCCGTAGAGTACGGCCCAGAGACAGGCGCACTCCGCGATGGTCGTCTTGCCGCTCCCGCGCGGCATGGCCAGAGCGAAGAGGCCGCCGTGCAGCACCGCCTGCTCGATGCGGGCGATGACCTTCAGGTGGTCGGGCGACCACGGCAGATGAAAGGTCCGGGGAAAGTAGGCCTCGCAGAAGAAGCGGAAGTCGGTCTCCGCCCGTTCTTTGCGAACGGGGTCCACAACGGCTGGCAACTCGCCGATGTCGCGCCCGGCCTCCGACAGCGCCCGGTTCCGGGCGGCCGCGCGTTCCATGAGCGCCT
>CAIKKV010000437.1 GCA_903828035.1 uncultured bacterium | reverse complement strand
GGGAATCCAAGGCCTCGAGGCTGTCGACCGCAACCGTCGGCGAGCAACCCCCGGGAAGCGGCCCCACCAGGACGGTGCGGCAGCCGGCGGCTTGACCCGCTGCGACATCGGAAGCCGAATCGCCGACCATCCAGGATGCCGCCAGGTCGAGTCCGTGGCGGCGGGCGGCCGCCAGGATCATGCCGGGCTTGGGCTTCCGGCACTCGCACTGCCCGTTGTCGTGGGGACAATAAAACACATCGGTCACGTCCAGGCCCTGGGTCTCGCGCAAAACGGAGCGGAAGCGCTCATGCATGCCCTCCAGGTTCCGGACCGACAACCGGCCCAGCGCCACACAGCGCTGATTGGTGATGATCACCGACGCAAAGCCCAGCCCCGTGACCCGCCGAAGCACGCGCACAAAACCCGGCTGCACGTGAAAGTCATCCCAGGATTCCACATATTTCCCGGGCCCCGGGGACTCGTTCACAATTCCATCCCGATCGAAGAAAAAGCAGGGTTTCATGGCGCATCCTTGGAAAGCAGCGTGACGGGCCAGACGGTGAATACCTGGTGCCGCAACAGGCCGGCGCTGCGCACCACGATGCGGATTTCATGCGGACCCGGGGCGCACGTCGACGGATTCCACGGCCAGTCGGCGCCGAGGGGCCCGCCGCCCGCCTCCTTGCCGTCGATAAAGAAGCGGAAAGCGGTCCAGATTGTCGTGCCTTCGCTTTTCACGCTCACACGCAGATAGCGGTTGGTCGCCCCCATGGTTTCCTCAAGCCCCTCCACCTGCACCTCGCCTTTCGGCTTCCAGGGGGCGGCCAGGGGATCGCCCACCGGCAAATATTGGAGCGGCTGCCGGATGCTTTGATAAAAACTTTCCAAGGCGGTGCACCCCGCCGCGGCATGCACAAAGAGACGGGCATTGGGAAACTTCGTCCAATACGCGTACGGCTCCCCCACCGTCCCCCCGGTCGCCGCCGCACCGGCCGCCAGCCAGTCCGTGCATTTGGTCTGGCTGTCCACCTCGAAGGCGGCTCCAAAGCTTGTCAGGTTGTCCACCAGGGCGCCGGGACTGAGCCGGATGCCCTTGGTGTCAAAGGTAACGCTGCCCATGAGCAAGCCGGCCAGGGGCCGTGTGCCACGCGGCAGCTCGTTGGTCACCAGGCAGGAAAACCCCATATCGGTCAACTCCTCCACGGCTCCCCTCACCTGCCATTCCCGGGCCTGGCATCGCACATCCCGGTTGGTGATGAAACAGAACAGGCCGTCCGGCCGGGTCGAATCGGAATCGACTCCGCGGACCAGCATGGCGCCGGCATCGTCGAGGGTAAGGCCCCGCGTCCCCGTGTGCGCCAAGGCCCACCCCGGCATGGGGCGCTCATCGCCCAGCCAGTCCGACAGCATGTCCAGCGAGCGCGACTCAAAGCCCCGCTCCGTCGGCGAGTGAGGCCCGGAAAAATACGGCGACAGCCACTGCCCGACCGCCCACTCGTTTGCAACCGGACGGATGCCCCGGAGAAACGTGAGGCCCGTGATCGACATCGCGGGCGAGCCGTCGATCCGCCAGGGAAAGCCGGGCGCATAAACCCAGGCGAGAATATGGGACGCCACGCCCCGGCGGCGCGATTCGGCCAGAACCGGATCGAAAATGCTTTCCTTGAAAGCCGCGGGCGATATCGACGCGGTCGTCGGGGCGCCGAGGGCGATGACATTCGCTTCCGGCACCTTCCGCAACCGGGCATAGGTCCCCCCGATGCGAACCGAATCCGGGGAATTGGTGTTGATCAGCACCAGGATTTCATGGGGCCCCAGCGCCCAGCCCGCCAGCGGCAGGAGGAACAGCACGGCCAGTAGCGTAAGCCCTCTCATCATGCGGGAAATCATAGCGGAGTTCCTGCCGCCGGTCAACCCATCCACAGCCGGACCTGGGGGATCATCGAGCTCAGCGCAATGGCCATCAGGACGAGAAACGCCATCCGGCGCAACAGCGGCTTTGAGAAGCGCGACCCGATACGCAAGCCGGCCAGGGATCCCAGCAGGACGGCGGGCGACAGGGCAAGACCCAGCGCCATGCCGCGCAAGACATCCGCCCCGAATGTCCAGTAAAGGATGGCCAACTGAAGAGGGACCAGGCTCATGAAGGCGGCAAAGAGGAAGGCGCGCGTCCGCTCGGCCGTCCAGTCATGCGCCATCACCCACAGCACCAGCGGCGGCCCCCCCATGGAGCAAAGCCCCCCCGTAAATCCGCTGGTCAGGAAGGCCGCCACATCCCACCCGTGGTGCAGCTTCGCCCGGGGTTGCGGGCGCCATGACATCTGCAGGACCATCATGAGCAGCATGACCAGGCCGACCCAGAACTTGATGGAGGCGACCGGATAGCCCACCAAATAACGCAGGACATAAATCCCCAGAAAGAGGGTCACCACTCGCACGGCAACCGAATACAGGACAACCTTCCAGGGCACGGCATGACTCAGGTGATGAACCCCGTTGCCCGCCTGCACGATGGTGCAAATGGCGGAGATGGT
>CAIKKV010000436.1 GCA_903828035.1 uncultured bacterium | reverse complement strand
TACGATCGGCCCGTGTTGCGCGGCATGAAGCGGGTGCGCGATACAGGGACCCAGACGCGGCTTCACATGGCCGGGCGGGCTGAGAATGTGAAGGGCGCTTTCGAGGCGACGGAGCCATCCTGGGTTGAAGGAAAAACGGTTTTGTTGATCGACGATGTGATGACCACAGGCGCCACGCTCCGCGAGGCGGCCGCTTCGCTCAAGAAAGCCGGCGCCTGGCGCGTGTTGGTGGCCACTGTGGCGCGGGGGTAGAGGTATAGCGGATGGCGGATGGCGAAGCGCGGCTAGCGGGCAGGATGATGGAGGCAAGGAATGGCGGGACTGGAAAAGAAAATGGCGGACCGTTTGGAAAGCCTGTATGCGCGGCGGACTTTCGGCATCAAGCTGGGCCTTGTGGCCGAAGCGGCCATCCTGAAAGCGCTGGGCAATCCCGAACGCTCTTTTCTGCCTATTCATGTGGCCGGCACCAATGGCAAGGGCTCCGTCTGCGCCATGCTGGAGTCGGTCTTTCGCCACGCGGGCTTGCGGACCGGTCTGTACACATCGCCGCACCTGGTTCGATTCAATGAGCGGATCCAAGTCGAGGGGGCGCCCATTTCAGATGCGGATTTGCTATCGCTCTGGGAGGCCGGCGAAACGGCTGAACGGCAGGCGGCCTCGGGTAGCGACTGGCAGGAATCCACCTTTTTCGAGTTCACGACCGCCTTGGCGTTCGAGTATTTTCAACGCCGCCGCGTGCAGATGGGCGTTGTGGAGGTCGGCATGGGCGGGCGGCTGGATGCGACCAACGTGGTGACGCCGCTGATTTCCGTGATCGCGCCGGTGAGCCTGGAGCACATGGAGTACCTGGGGAGAACGGTTCCGGCGATTGCCGGGGAGAAGTGCGGCATCATCAAGGAAGGGCGGCCCGTTGTCTATGCCCAGCCTGATTCCGAGGCGGAGGCCGTGGTGGTGCGGACCGCCCGCGAACGCGGGTGCCGGTGCGTGAATGCGCTCGACGCCATCCGCGTGGAGCGGGTGAAGCAGGATTTGGACGGCCAGAAGGTGCGGATCGAATCGGAAACGCAGAGTTACGGCGTGGTTCGCTTGAATCTGCTGGGTCGGCATCAGCTGATGAATGCCGCCTTGGCCGTGGCGGCGATGGAGGAAGCCTTTGCGGCATTGAACAGACCCGTTCCCGTGGAAGTCGTCAAGGCGGGCCTGGAGGCGGCCCGATGGCCGGGGCGGCTGCAGATTCTCGAGAAGGATCCCGTGACGGTCCTGGATGGAGGCCATAATCCGGCCGCGGCCGCGGTGCTGGCAGCTGCGCTGAAGGAGCTGGCGGGAAGGAAGCCCCTTGGCCTGATCTGCGGGATGTGCGGGGACAAGGACCTGGCGGGTTTTTTCAAGCCGCTGGCGAAGCGGATTAAACGGGTCTGGGCTGTTCGGCTGAAGACTCCGCGCAGCGCCGATCCCGGGCAGGTGGCGGCTCAGGCTCAACGGCTGGGGCTGGCCGCGGAGACCGCTGACCTGGCGGCTGCCAGGCGAGCCGCCCGGTCTTGGGCGCTGGAGAATGGGGGCGCGGTGTGCATCGCCGGCTCCCTGTTCCTGGCGGGAGAGGTGCTGGAAATGAATGCGGCGGCTTTGAAGACAGAGGGAGGCGGTCATGCCGGGGATTGAAATAGTGGGGCGGGGGGTGTTTGTGAGCCGGGGGACGCTCCTGGTTTGCCATGGGAAGGGAGCCTCTAATGTGTATTTGCCGGGCGGGCACGTGGAGTTCGGGGAGGGGGCGGAGACGGCCGTGTGCCGGGAAATCAGCG
>CAIKKV010000435.1 GCA_903828035.1 uncultured bacterium | reverse complement strand
TGTTTTCGTGAAACTGTTCCAGAATAGCGCCTGACCCAGAAACGTTGCGCAGGAGGAGGGGACAACTCGCATGGCCGATTTCCTTCAGACAATCATGGACAGCCGGCGTCTCGACGTGGCCGAAGCCAAGGCGGTCCTGCCCCTGGCCGGCCTGCGCGCCCGGGCCGAGGAGGCCCGCGCCGGGCGGCGCTCCTTTGCCGCCGCCCTGCGCAAGCCGGAGCCGATCGGCATCGTGGCCGAGATCAAGCGCGCCTCCCCCTCCAAGGGCGACCTGGCGCCCGACATCAACCCCGCCACCCTGGCCCGCGCCTTCGAAGTGGGCGGGGCCGCCGCCCTCTCCGTCCTCACCGAGCCCCGCTACTTCAAGGGGTCGGCGGCCGACCTCGCCGCCGCCCGCGGCGCCGTCAAGCTCCCCGTGCTGCGCAAGGATTTCATTTTTGACGACTACCAGATCGTCGAGAGCGCCGCCATGGGCGCCGACGCCGTCCTGCTCATCATGCGCCTCCTGACCCGCGCCGAGCTGGCCCGCCTGCACGCGCTGGCCCTGAAATGGGGAATGGACGCGCTCGTCGAGGCGGCCTCGGCGGAGGAGGTGAAGCTGGCCTGCGACATCGGGGCCGCGCTGATCGGCATCAACACGCGCGACCTGCAGACGTTCAAGATCGATCCGGAGCGCGCGGCGCGCCTGGCGCCGACCCCAGCGCCCGGGCGGGTGGTCCTCTCGCTCAGCGGCGTGACCAGCCGGGCCGACATCGACCGGCAGCGCAAGGCCGGCCTCACGCGCTTCCTGGTCGGCGAGTCGCTCGTGCGCGCGCCCAACCCCTCCACGCTGCTGCGCTCGCTCAAGAAAGCGCCGTAACAGGCGGAACGGCCCCAGAAGGGCTCGCGGCGCTCGCCCCTCCGGAAAAGCGATAGTATCGGCATGACTCCGAAGGTAGGGCGAGGCCTCCGGCCGAGCCGCTTCGACTTGACTCTACCGGCGAGTGATGGTATGAGTGATGGTATGCAGACGATGAACCATCGCACCACGTTTGCCCTCGATGGGAAAACCGCCAAGGGCCTGAAACGGCTGGCCGCCTCCTGGAAGGTGTCGCAGGCGGAAGTCGTCCGCCGGGCGGTCGCCCGGGCGGAAGAGACCGAGTACGCGACCGCCAAACCCGATCCGGCCGCCTTGCTCCGGGCCTTGCAGGCCAAGGGCCAGGGGCTCGATCCGGAACAAGGCCGCGCCTATCTGCGCGAGGTTCGCGAATCCCGCAAGAAGTGGCGAGCCTCGTGATCTGCCTCGACACCAACTACCTGATTCTCGGCGTCAGCCCCGGCACCCGCGAATCCCGCGAGCTGCTGGCCTGGCACGAGGCGGGAGAGCCCCTCGTCACGCCGATGCTGGCCTGGTTCGAGTTTCTCTGCGGACCGGTCAACGCCGCGCAAATAGCCGTCATGCGGGCCTTCCTGGACAGCCTCGTGGTCTTCGACGAAGCGCACGCCGTCGAAGCCGCCCGCCTGTTCAAGGCCGTGAGCCGGAAACGAAGCCTCCGGGTGGACTCCCTCATCGCGGCCACCGCCACCACGGCCGGCGCGCGGCTCGCCACCAACAACCGCGCCGACTTCGAGCCCTTCCGCGCCCACGGCCTGCAGCTGGTTTAATCCCCCTAAATACCCTTTGACTTTTTCCGGGTGTTTCTATATAAAGAAACATCGACCGTGAAAGCGAAGGAGCTGTTTGTGTGATCGCGCGACTTGAAATCAAGCTCTGCGGGCAGACCCGGCCCGGCGAGGCGGCCGCCTGCGTGGAGGCGGGAGCCGACGCGCTGGGCGTCGTCTTCCACGCCGCCAGCCCGCGCCACCTGACGCCCGCGCAGGCCCGGGAGATCGTCCTCGCCGCGCCAGCCGGCTTTCCCGTGGTCGGCGTCTTCGTCGATCAATCCGCCGACTCCGTGGCCCGCACGGCGGAAGCAGCCGGCCTGACCGCCGTTCAACTGCACGGGGACGAGCCCCTCGAAACCGTGCAGGCCCTGCTCGACCGCGGCTTTCACGTCGTCAAGGCCCTCAAGACGCTGGGGCCGGCCCTGCTCCAACAGGCCGCGCAACTGCCGCCCGCCTGCGGGCTTCTGGTGGAAGCCGGCACGGGCCCCCTGCCGGGCGGCAACGCGGCGGGCTGGGACTGGAGCGCCTCGCGGCCGCTCGGAGCGGCGAGGCCGTTCGCGCTGGCCGGGGGGCTGAACCCGGAAAACATCGCCCGGGCCCTCCTCGCGGCCCGCCCCTCGGCCGTGGACCTGAGCTCGGGGGTAGAAGACACGCCCGGACGAAAGAATCTGGAAAAAACCCGCCTCTTAGTGGAGAATGTGCGGCGAATCTGCATCACCTGGCCGACGAGCCCCGTTTTCGGGGGCCCCCGGCCGAAAGGAAGGCCTCCATGTCCGGACAATCGCTGAACAACGTCAACATCCAGTCCATCACCCTGCTGCCCACGCCGCGCGAGATCCGCCAGCAGTTCCCGCAGACCCCCGCCACGCGGCGGACCGTCGCCCGGGCGCGCGACACGATCGAGCGCATCCTCGACCGGGAAGACCCCCGGCTCCTGGCCGTCGTGGGCCCCTGCTCCATCCACGACCTGGACGCCGCCATGGAATACGCCACCCGCCTGCAGGCGCTGGCCGAAAAGATCCAG
>CAIKKV010000434.1 GCA_903828035.1 uncultured bacterium | reverse complement strand
GACCTTCAGGTTATGAGCCTGACGAGCTACCGGGCTGCTCCACCCCGCAGTCTTATTCAAACTGAGATCAACACTCTAACAGGCGGAATTGGAATGCGCAAGGAAATACTGTTCCCGCTCTGCGTACGGTGATTCCGCCACCTCCCGCAGATCGCGCGGGCGGGACCGCGCTCCCGCCCTTCTGCCTAAATATATGTGCTGTTCTGATACGCGGGAAGGTCTGGCACGAAGGCCACGAAAACAATCTGATCTGGATTTCGTGTGTTTGGCGTGTTTCGTGGTTTCTCAACCAGGCGCCGCGGCCACCGTGAAACAAGGTTTTTCGACGCGAGCTTTCCTGAATTGCCCCAGTTACCGGACGCGCCACCGGAGCTTATCTTGGCTTCGAACCACCAAAGGAGTTAACCCATGAAACTGATTCATTTGCTTGCCGTGACCGGCGCCATCGCCACGGGGAGCCTGGCCCTCGCGCGAACCAGCCCCTCCTCCGCCCCTGAATCCAAACCCCGCGTCCCGCCCCCCGACGCCACCAACCGCACCATGGGCGTCACCGACTCCGACTGGCGCTGCTCCCCGCCCCCGGGCGTCAGCTTCATGACCGGCGGCGTCGGGCGCGTCACCGCCCCCTTGCAAGAAAAAATGACGCTAGCCGACCAGTCCACACGCGAAGGAGCTTCCCGATGAAATCCCCCCATTGGCTATCCCAGCTCGCACTCGTCCTGGCCCTCTTCGGCAGCGCCGGCTGCGCCATGTTCCTGGTGGGCGCCGGCGCCGGAGCCGGAGCCGTTGCCTACGCCAAGGGCAAGCTCGACACCACCGAGCCCGCCAGCCTGGAACGCGTCTGGAACGCCTCCCTGGAAACAGCCCATGAGCTCAAGTACGTCATCACCGAAACAAACAAGCGTGCGACGGCGGCGCTCCTGGTCGCCCGCAGCCCGCGCGATGAAAAACTCGAAATCAGCATGAAAAGCGCGCCCGACAACACAACCGAGCTGAGCATCCGCGCGGGCGCCATCGGCAACGAGGAACAGTCCCGGCTGGTTCTCTACCGCATCCGGAGCCACCTCAAGAACTAACTAAAAGAGGCCATCATGACAAAGCGGAAACAATCCGAAAGCCGTTCAAAGACGCTCAAAGACCTGTTCGAGATGGAATTGATGGATATGTATGACGCGGAGCACCGCATCATCCGGGGACTTGAAAAACTGGCGAAAGCGGCCCAGGCGGAGGACGTCCGGGACGCGTTCCGGAATCACCTGCGGGAGACGCAGGCCGACCTGAAAAAGATCGAGCAGGTCTTCACCTCCTTCGGCCTGAAGGCCAGGGCCTGGAAATGCGAAGGCATCGTGGGCGTGCTGGATGAAAGCGACGAGATCGCCTCCGGCTTCAAGAGCTCTCAGGCCTGCGACGCCGCCCTGATCTCGGCCGCGCAGAAGGTGGAGCACTATGAAATCGCCACCTACGGCTGCCTCCAGGAGTGGGCCGAATTGCTGGGCAACGACGAGGCGGCCACCCTGCTCCAGGAAATCCTGGAATGCGAGAAGTCCGCGAACGAAACCTTCACCGACCTCGCCCGCGCGGGCAGCAACGAGCAGGCGATGAGCGGAAGCGCCGGGACGGCGGGAGTCGGGGCGCTGTCTTCGGCGACGGACGTAATGGAGCCTGACGATTCCCTGAATGGCTAACCCTCACGGAAAAGCGAACCAACCCTAATACGGAGAGCCCCCATGCCGACGAGAAAAAAAAACGACCGGAGCACGAAGACGCTGCAGGAGCTGTTCCAGATGGAACTGATGGACATGTATGACGCCGAACATCGCATCATCCGCGGCCTCGGAAAGCTGGCGAAGGCGGCGCAGGATCCCGAGGTGCAGGAGGCGTTCCAGGTCCACCTGCGGGAAACCGAGGGGGACTTGAAAAAGATCGAACAGGTGTTCCGCGCCTTCGACCTGACGCCCAAAGCCAAGACCTGCGAGGGCATTGTGGGCGTCCTCGACGAAAGCAACGAAATTGCCTCCGACTTCCATGACTGCCCGGCCTGCGACGCCGCCCTGATCGCCGCCGCCCAGAAGGTGGAGCACTATGAAATCGCCTCCTACGGCTGCCTGCAGGAGTGGGCCGAGCTGCTGGGAAATGAAGAGGCGGCCGGCTTGCTCCAGGAGATCCTGGACAACGAGAAGTCCGCCAACGAAACCCTCACGGAGCTCGCCCGCTCCAGCTGCAACGAAAAGGCGCTGAACGAAATGTCGGGCGTCGCCGCCACGGCGGAAGAGGAAGCCGACACCGACTTCCTCAACGGCTAACGCCTTCCCCGCCCGAAACAAAAAAGTCCCCGTCACCAGTAAGGCGGCGGGGACTTTACATTTAAGGCTAAGGCTTAGTACTCGGACGCGGGGATGCCGGGCACCGTGATGGCTCGGCCGTTATCGTTGGTCCAGCTTGTGCTGCGCGTCACCTTTCCCGTCGAAACATCCGGGGAATAGGGTGAGTCTGAAGCGCGCGAACTCACTCCGGCATTCCGGTCGCTGTTCTTGTTTCCCATGGCCAGCAAAACAGACCCTGAAGCCAGGATCAAGGCGACCGTCATAACCCTGATGATCTTCTTCATTTTCTTCTTCTCCTTATTACCTGTTTACAATCCCCTCTCCATGCCGCCCGTGCCCGCGCCCGTCCCGGGTCCGGCGTCCATCACCGGACTTTCGCTCGCGCGGGGGCCGGGCCCCATGACCGGGCTGTCACTGGAGTCCACTCCGGTTCTCCTCATCGGAGTGCTGATCGCGCCGACGTTGGGCTCGTTAACCGGCCCGCTTGCCTTGCCGGAATCGGCGGGCGGCGCGGGAGAACCGAAGTCCATGGTGATATTCGGCAGCCAGGTCGCACTGGGAACGGGAGCCGATACTCCGGATAAGTTGCCGGTCGTTCCGCCCTTCTGCGCCGGGCTGTCCGCATCCCACCCGGCGGCAGGGGTGCTCGCTGCCAGTCCTACCGTCGTACAGAAAGCCAGAACTCCACTCGCCAGCAGGAGTGTGGTCTTGTTTTTCATCGTTACGCCTCTCCTTGTTTTTAAATCATCACCGATCACCCTAACGCTTCCGATCTCCGTCCGCAATCGGCAGAATCCGGCATTTCGGAGTCGAAAAATCCTTGTCTGGGATACGCCGCTGGCGATGACACGTCCGGAAGACGGCGGCGGCTACTTGTAAAAGTTAGACAAAAAGGCGGGATTGGATTCCCGGAAAAGCGCCGCCGCCACGCGATCGGCCACGGCGATCGCCAGGCGCTCATGGAAACAGACAATGCCGGCGACCTGATCGATGGCGCCGGTGGTGGCGTGATTGATGCAACAGCACCAGTTCATGCAGCGGGCGCGCAAGCCGCACGCCTGGCACTCGGCCACCGTGTTGCCGCGGCGGGCCAGGATCCGGAGCCTCCGGACGGGGTCGAACCCCTCGAACACGTTCCCGATCCGCAGCTCTTCGTGCGAGTCGTCCCCCACCACCCGCTCGCAGGGATAGAGATTGCCGCTCGGGGCCACCGCCGCCTCCCGCTCGCCGAAGCCGCAGCGGTCGCAGGCCTCGTAGCCCTCCTTCAGGTGCACGCGGATCTTCCCGTCGATCACGTTCACTTTCACCGGCGCGCCGGCCCGGTAGCGGGCCTGGTAGAGGTCGCCCACTTTTTCGTAGGCGTCCCGCCAGGCCGCCAAGGCCGCCTTGGGCCATTCGGTATAGAAGTTCGGGTTGAGTGAGATGTTCAGGACGCCCTGCCCCACGAGCCACTCCACCGATTCCGCCACATGCTGGACGTTGCGCGGATCCGGCACCATGATCACCTCCGCGCGAAACGGAGGGGCGCCCTCCGGCGTCTTAAAAAACGCCAGCGCGCGGGCGCAGGCCGCGTGCGACCCGCGTCCGTTGCGATAGCGGCGCAGGGTGTTGTGCATGGCGGCGTTGCCGTCCAGTGAAAGACCCAGGTAAAAGCCCTGCTCGTTCAGCCAGGACGCCTTGGCCTCGTCCAGAAGGGTCATGTTGGTGGTCACCGTCTTGACCAGCGCGATGCCGAGCCGCTGCGCCTCCGACACGGCATACCGGGTGGCGCGCTGGAGCAAGGGCCACTGCAGCAGCGGCTCTCCGCCGAAGAAGCCCATCTGGGAGGAAGGAGCGTGTCCGGGCAAGGCGTGGCGCAGAGTCTGGTCAAAGGAGAAGTCGATGGCCCGCCGGGCGGTCTCCCACGTCATGGAGCGGCTGGACTTGGCGCCGGCATAGCAGTAGGCGCAGCGCAGGTTGCAGGCGTGCGTCAGGCAGAGCGTGAAGTCCATGCGCTTATTTCGAAGGGCGCTGCGGAGCGCCGGGAGGGCGGACGGCCCGCATTTTTCCCAGGATCTGGGGAGGCGGCGGATTGGTGGTCGCCGGCGCCGGGGGAACGACATTGGTGGCGGTGCCGCCCTTGATGGGCTCCACGGCGATATCCCCG
>CAIKKV010000433.1 GCA_903828035.1 uncultured bacterium | reverse complement strand
CGAGCACCAGCACCAGGTGGGTCGGCTTCTGTTCGTCAATGATCTGGAGCAGGATGGAGGCAAAGCCAAACAGGGCCGACGTATTTATCCCGGTCGTCGTGATCCGGGGGTTGCGCAAAAAGACAAAATGGCCGCGGTAAAGCAGCGGCATCACATCGACGATAAAAAGCCGGTCCGCGGAGTTACTCATGCCCTCACATTGACTGATTCACGCCCGCTTTTCAATGCTCTTTTACGCCTCGAGGGCATGCCCCAGCACCTCGCCCACGGGCTGACGGAAAACCAGGTCCGCAGCGTCGTCCAGCCAGGTCTCCCCCTGATTGATCACCACCACCTTGCAGGCGTCCGCCCGCTCGCGGGGAAGGCCCGCCGCCGGATGGACGGTCAGCGACGTTCCACAGACCACCAGCAGGTCGGCGGCAAAGACCCGGTTGCGCGCGGCCCTGAAAATCTCCGAGGGCAGCGGCTCGCCGTAAAAAACGATATCCGGCCTGAACACGCCGCCGCAGGCGTGGCGCGGCACCCTCCCCGCCTCCACCTCCGCCCAAAGCGCCTCTGTCACGGTCAGCGCGCCACATTCCAGGCACACGCTGGTGGCCAGGGAGCCGTGGACGGGAAGAACAACCGGATTCCCCGCCTGCTGGTGAAGGCTGTCAATGTTCTGCGTAATCACGGAAACGCGGGTCAGCGGCCGCTTCGACAAGGCTGTAATGGCCCGATGGCCGGCATGCGGTCGGGCGGCGCGGAATGCGGGACCGTATGTCCTGGCAAATTGATAGAACACTTCCGGGCGCTTCAGGAACACGTCGATGTCAAACACCTCTTCGCTCACGCCTGTGGCGTAGAGGCCCTTGGCCGATCGGAAATCGGGAACTCCGCTTTCGGTGGACATCCCGGCGCCTGTCAGAAAGACGATATCGCGCGCCTGCTTCAACAGCTGCTGAAATCGGTCGAAATCCGCATCAGCTGGCGCCATGGGGAGCCCCCCCTTGTGCTTTCCGCACCATGCTCCGGGCCATCGGCAGCCAGGCCGCCAGCGCCGCCAACGCCGCCAACGGATAGACCGCCAGGGGAATGACCTGAACGCCGCGGGCGGCCGCGAAGAGGGCGGAGGAGACCCCTTTGCCCAGCCGGTAACCGAACGCATCAATAACCTCCTTGGCCCGGTAGCGGGCATCGAAGGACAGCGGGATGTAGAGGATCTCCTTGGCGGCGCGGAAAATCGAATAGTCGAGAACCTTGAACGTCATGTAGGCCGCCGCCGTGGGAGCCAGGCCGGGAATGACAAAAGATACCGCGACGGCCGCCATGTTCACCAGCGGGATTGCGGTATGAATGACCATCAGCGGCAGTCGCCGCAAGGCCAGCGGAGTCAAAATGAACTGAAACACCGCCGCTCCGGTGTTCAGCATGGCATAAAGGCCCCCGAACCAGGCCGTGCGGGTATCGGGATCGGGGATGAACGCCTTGACGCGCACGTTCATGTGCAGTTCCAGGGCCGTCGACACCGCCTGGGTGAGCAGGATCAGGATAGCCATCCGGCGCAGCATGGGGATATGCGCCAGCTCGCCCAAGCCCAGATGGCCATGGCGGCCGCGACCCTCGCCGGGAGCCGGGGCCGGTTCGCCGGCCAGGTGGAATGACGCCACGGCCAGGATGCCCACCGGAGCCAGGGTGAGGGCCGCCAGCATCAGCAGGTTGGCGCTGCCCCAGCTCTTCGCCAGGGCGCTGACCACCATGCCCCCGGCGATGGGCCCCAGCGAGGCGATGCCGCAGACCAGGCCGTTCAATTTCCGGCCTTCCGCATCGGTCAAGGTTGAGTTCAGGAACGACCAGACCTGCTCCACCAGCAGCACGATGTAGCCTTCCCGGAAGATATAGAGCACCGCGGTGGCGGGCGCCCACCCCGCCAGGATGGCCCTCTGGCAGCCGATGATG
This sequence comes from uncultured bacterium, assembly GCA_903828035.1. The sequence continues at coordinate 8,374 of CAIKKV010000433.1, read as the reverse complement.
GCAAAGGCGGAGATGGCGGTGCTCAACAGGATCGCCAGACGGGGGCCCGTCAGGGAGAGCAGCCGGCCATATCCATAAACCAGGAGCAGGGTTCCCACGGGGGCCCCGGCCATGATCCACGGGAGCTTATCGGTCCCGTAGGACTCGACAAACAGCGACTGGGCCACGCTGCGCACGAACTCATAGCCAAACAGCAAAAAGGCGGACGCCGCGGCAATGGCCAGCGTGGCGGCCAGCCTTCGGGCCGGTATCCCGGCAAAACGGAGGGCGTCATTCATGCGGTTGATCGTAGCTTGATTTGTCGCCGAAAGTAAATCACTATACCGCCATGTCCATCACCACCTACAAACTGGTCATGACCGAGCACCTGAACCACTACGGCTTCCTGTTCGGGGGCAACCTGCTCAAATGGGTCGACGAGGTGGCCTGGATGGCCGCCAGCCGGGACTTCCCCGGCTGCCTCTTCCTGACCGTGGCCATGGACCAGGTGGAGTTCCGCAGGCGTTCCGGAAACGGGGACATGCTCCGGTTTGAAGCCGGCCAGATCCGCCTCGGCCGCACCTCGGCGCAATACAAGGTGGAGGTCTTCCGCCGCCCGCCCGAGTCCGACCGCGAGGAGATCGTCTTCTCCACCACGGTCACCCTGGTGCGCGTCACCGCGCGGGGAACCAAAACCCCGCTGCCGAAGCCTAAAGCTCCGCCGCGTGCCCGACCAGCCCCTGGACATTCAAGGGCAGGCGCGTAAGGGTCTTCACCTGCTTGCCGAACTTGCCTAGCGTGTTCTCGATCACCACGTAATCGAACCCCGGGATCACCAGGTCGTTCCAGTGGTTCCCGAACCCGCGCAGCGCCACATCGAGCATGGTCACCACCTGGCGTCCGAGGGGCTTGTGCGAATCCAGGGTGATAGCGCCGTAAAACTCCTGGCATTCCGTGTAGCCCGAGTTGTGGGTGCCGGTGTAGGGCTTCAGCCGCGCCAGGGGAATCGGCTTGCCGGCACGCTTCGACACCTCGGCCGCTTTCGAGGCGTAGAAATCAACCAGCGCCTGCTCCTGCAGCCGGGCCGGAAGATTCTTGGCCGCCACCTCCGCATACTTGCGAAAGCCGACCTTGTAGGCCTTTTCGATGAAATCGAACCAGTACTGCTGGTCCGGCCGGACCCGGCCCGCGATCACCGACCGGCGAATGCAGGAGTTCATGCCGTCGCGCGTGGGCGCCACGCCCAGATGGACCCAGTCGCCCTTCTGGATCGGCCGGTTCAGCGCCTTGCCGATCAGGGTGCGGTTCGCCTCGTTGGCGCCCACCATCACCTTGAAGCCGCAATCCTCGCACCCGAGCTCCTTGCCGATGAAGGACCCCCAGGCCGCCACCTCGGTCTCCAGCATGCCGGGCTGCAGAACAGCCAGCATGCCGCGCATCATGGCGTCCGCCACATGGCAGGCATCCGCGATCAGGCGCATTTCCACATCCGACTTCTCGTACTTGATCTTGAAATACAGCTCCTGCGCATCCACCACGTTCTTCGCCCCGAACAGGCGGACGAGGTAATCGGTCAGGCTGGTGGGCAGCACCTGCCGGGGGGTCAACAGGGCGATCTTGCGGATCTTCTTCAGCGGCTTGCCCGTCACCTGCTCCAGGATGTCCTCCATCCGCTCGGCCGCCACGGGATATTTCTCGTCGGCCAGCTGCAGCAGCTCCGCCTTGTGCACCGTGCAGCCCGAGCGGCCGGAGAGCTGCTCGGCCACATAGCCGCCTTCCAGCCCGGCGATCAGGTGAAAGCCGGTCGGCCCCATCAGCCCGGCCACCTGCTCCACCGAGATGTTGGTGTTGCCGCCCAGGTAGGGAACATCGCCGCAGTAGTGTTCGTCCGAAAACACCACGCCCGCGTCAAAGCCGCCCGCGGCCAAGGCCTTTTTGACCAGGTCCTGCCGGCGCTTGAACTCCGAAGCCGGAGTCATATACAGGGGGTCGATCCGGCCGTCATAGGCCTTGATCACCTTGATGATTTTTTTCCATTCGCCATTCAAGCGGACTATTTTCTTCATGACAGATGCTCCCCTTCGGATGCCTGCGCGTTGACAAATCGGATCATTGTACATGGCCGGCACGGCCGTTCAATATTAAACAAATGGGCCGGCTCCGCACACCGCACACCGAACAACTAGAGGCTGACCCGGTAAAGAAGCGCGTCGGCCGTCCACTCATCGCTCACGGTCCTGAACCGGCTGGCGTGGACCAGGACGTCGCGGGTCTCGCGATCCTGGTGCGCATGGAAATTGGAGAGGGTCATGCCTTCCCACTCCCCTTCCCGGCGGGTATCGATCTCGATCAGCGTGTTGCGCTGCAGCAACAGCGTTTGCGGACAGACCCGCCCCATGACGAGTGGCCAGCGAGGACTGTTGCCCCGCGGGTTGTGCTCGGAAATGTTCCCGATCCACCAGGTTTCCCCGTTCGCCAGGGGAAGCAGCTGGGACATGCTGCTGGGCGAGAAAAACGCCGTTCCATCATCATAGGTCCAGGGCCTGACCTCCTCCCATGTATCGCCCTCGTCGCTGGAAATTGAAAACCACTTGTAGCCCGGCAAATCGGGTTTCACGTCATTGCTGCCTCGCAAAACCATCAGGATCCGACCATCCTGAAACTGGGAGATCGTCGGCTCCACCGCGCCGCGTGTTGATTTCGCGGGGTCGTTTTGAATGAACGGCGAAAGCCGCCACGTCACCTTCAAGTCATCGGAACTTTCGCTCCACCGCCCGATCAGGACAGCCGCTTCATGATAGGAATAGCCGCCGCCGGGATTGACATAGTGACCGTCCGGGCCGACCGGGCAGACCTGGCAAGGCGCGAGAATACGGCCGCCACGGGTCCGGATCGGTCCGCAGCCCGAGTCGCCGATCATGGCCGCATTTCGCCCGACCGTAACCCCGCGCATCGGCTTTTCCGGGCTCCGGCCCTCTTCAATCACCTGTTCCTGAAAGGCAAACGTCCTGCCGCCATCCACTGAAACGCAATAGCCCAGGAAAGTCTGGGTCATGCCGTCCTTGATCGGGTCATCCGCCGGACGCTTGCCCTCGTTGACCATGATCAGCATTCTCCCGTTGACGGGGTCGACAAAAGGCGGCATGTAGTGGCGGCGAATGGCTCCGCCACCCGGCATCGGCTCCACCACCTTGAGGGAGCCAAACCCGGACCACGACGCCCCGTTGTCAGGGGAAAAGCCGACCGCCAGATCATCCAGGCGGTCGCTTCGGGTCATATATCCGTGCCGACACATTTTCTCAAGGCCGCCCGCCTTCGTATAGGAAGAGTCACATAACGAGTAGGCGCCTTTCACCGGCGCCTTCCAAAATACGTCATATCCGACTTTACTCATGGAGGCCTGCTTTTGAGGAATTACCATCCAACGTTCCGAACAACCAGTCCACGCGCAGGCTCAAACAGATCGGCCATCCCTGGCGTAACAAGGATTACGAGCGGCTGGCGGTCATAGACAAATAGAGCTTCCGCTTTTCGCCCCGTCCGCTTCAACATCGCCAAGCCCTGCTCAGGGCCCATCACAAAAAGGGCCGTGGAGAGGATATCCGCCTCAGTCGCCGTCGGGGCCGCCACGGTAACGCCCGCCATGCCCTGCACAGGCGCCCCGGTGCGGGGATCCATGATGTGCGCATACCGGACGCCGCCGATGATCACAAAGCGCTCGTAATGACCGGACGTGGCCACGGCCATGCCGTCCGGCAGCCGCATCCGGCCCAGCAAGCCGTTTGCGTCAAACGGATGGCGCACCCCCACGATCCAGGGCCGGTCGGGCGATGGCCGCCCCGAGGCGCGCATGTTGCCGCCCAGATTCACGAGGAATGACCGGGCGCCCTGCCGCCGCAGCTCTTCCCAGCAGCGATCAACCGCAAACCCCTTCCCGATGCCTCCCGCGTCGAGTCGCACGCCGGGCCGGTCGAGCCGGACAGTCTGGCCCGAAATAACCACATGTTCCGCCCCTACCCGCTGGAGCGTCTCCGCCCGCTCGGACTCCGTCGGCAGCCGCAACACGGAATTGGACCCGCGAAAGCCCCACAGGGCCATCAGGGGCCCCACCGTCATATCAAAGGCGCCTCCGCTGTCCCGGCTGGCCTGCAATCCCCTTTCAAGCATGGCCCTGGTGTCCGGCGCCACGTCGACTCCCTCGCCGCCCGCGGAGGCGTTCACGCGAGCCAAGTCGCTTCCAGGCTTGAAAATACTCAGCTGGCCTTCCAGCCTGCTGACGCATGCCGTGACCGTGCCGCACCAGGATGCGGCGTTGGAGGCATTGCCGGCCGGCACGATCAAGCTTCCCAGGGTGCCCATGCCGGTGAACGCCACGGACACCGGATCCGCATTCCGCTCCGCGCATCCGCCGGCCAGATACGCGCTCAGAACCAGCGCCAGGTTCCCGATCATTTTCGGCGGCAGCCTCACGGAGCCCGTCCCGCCTGCATAACCGCCTGCGCCTGCCGGCGAACCTTTTCCCGGGCTTCGTCCATGGTGAACGGCAGCGTTTCGCCGGCCTTCTTTACCAGTGAGGCCATGCCGTCAAAGCAGAACGACGCCATGGCGTCCAGGCGCTCCGCAGCCGCCCGGCGCCCCTGCAACCGGGAAATCTCCGCGTCGAAGAAAAGGCTTTCCACCCGGCCCAAATAACCGGCGGTCGCCTGCCGTCCGCCGGTGGCTTCAGCCATGGCAAACGCAGCCAGGTCTGCGGGCGCGAGCGGATTCTCCAGGCGATAGCGATCCAGCAGGCCGCGGGCCGGGGAATCCAGCCCGTGGGCATACAACTCGAAAATGGCCGCGCGCATCAGGAAATCATTCGCCGAGCGGATCCCGTCATCGTCCGGGAAAAGGCGCCGGGCCTCCGCGAGCTGGTGAAGGGCGGGAAAGAAAAGATCGAGCCGCACCAGCCTCACCTGGATTTCCCGTTCCGGCACGCACACCAACCGTCCGCGCAGACAGGAGCCGATCATGGCCTGGTACAGCAGCCGCTCCAGAAAGATATCGGGCGGCCCCTTCGTGTGCTCGCGGCCGACCCAGGCCCAGTACACGGCCTGAGACTCCGGAAGCCGCCAGTCCAGGGGGCCCAGCGCGTGATCGACGCGCGCCATGACGGCCCCCTCCATGCGGAACCCGGAGCGCAAGGCCGCGTCAGGCCGCTCTTCCCTCAGCAGGCCGCCAGGCAGCACCGCCTCCATGGCCTGGTACAGCTGGAACTGGTAATAGCCGGCCGCGTTATCGGCAAAGCCGCCGATTTTATTGAAATACATCCAGCCCAGCTCCCAGCACAGCCGGGGACTGTCCGGATTCTCACGCAATCCCCCATCGCGCAGCATGCGGACCCCGTTCTCGACCCACCGCCACCGGTCCGCGGGGTTGTCGAATAAAAGGCCGATGTTGTACGCCATATTCCAGGCGTGATAGCTCCACACTTCGGTAAACGTGGGCTCCAGCTTGGTGATCCAGTCGGCCAGCTGGGTGATTTCGAAATAGCGGCCTTCCTCCTGCAGGGTGCTGATGCGCAGCCAGAGCACATCGGCCAGGATGCCGCGGAAACCGCCCAGGGCCACGGTGGTAAAAGCAACCAGCGGCGGGGCCTGCCGTAAATCCGTCTGATTGGGCGGCCGCAACGTCTGGCGGCGCTCCAGCAACGGACGATTCAACCAGCCGGCGGCCGCCAGGAAAAGGACAGCGGCCACCAGCAACATCACGGTCTTTTTCATGGTTGGCCAGTGTACCCCAGCCGGCGTCTTTTCCGCAACCACAACTCAAGGGGCTAGCTCAGCGCCGCCAGCCGCAGGCGGCGCGATCAAGGCCGGACCAGTCGCGGCGGATTTCAATATCCGTAAACCCGGCGGCCGCCAGGATTCCGGCGGCCGCGGCCCCCTGGCCAGAGCCGATTTCAAGCCAGAGGGAACATCCCGGCTTCAGGCACACCTGGGCCTGCTTCGCCAATCGCCGGATAATCTCCAGCCCATCGGCCCCCCCATCCAGCGCCCGCCAGGGTTCATGGTCCCGCACATGCCGGTCCAGCGTGGCGCAAACAGCCGAGGCAATGTAGGGAGGATTCGAGACAACCCCCTCCAGCGAGCCGGGAGGCACGCCGTCCAGCAGATCGCCCGCCCGCATCTCGACCCGTCGCTCCAAGCCGAGCCGGGCCCGGTTTTCACACGCCAACTCCAGCGCCGCGGGATCCGCCTCCACGGCCAGAACCCGGGCGCGCGGCCGAGCCGACGCCAGGGCCAGGGCAATGCAGCCTGTTCCCGTGCCCACATCCGCCACAGCCGGCTCAGGGGCCGCCCAAATCGCCCCGCAGGCCAGCACCTGATCCACCAGCCATTCCGTCTCAGGCCGCGGAATCAGCGCCCGCCTGTCCGTCTTGAGCATCAGCCCGTGAAATGGAGTTTCTCCCAGGACATACTGAAGGGGTTCGCCGGCAGCCAGCCGGACGGCATCGGCTTCAATAGCCGCGAATAGGCCGGGAGAGAGCGGCTCGCTCCGAAGCGGAATCAATTCCAAGCGGGGAACGCCCAGCCGATGGGCCGCCACATGCTCCAGGTTCAACCGGGCTTCCGGAGCGCCGAGCGCGTCCAATTCCGCCGCCCTTTTCCTGAGATACTCATCGAGTCGGACGGACACGGCAAATCCCCCCTCAGCGAACCGTATCGAGTTCCTGCTTCATCCGGACTTCCAGGTCGCTCTCGTACAAGGCGTCCAGCACGCCTTGAAGGTCGCCCTCCATGACGCGATCAAGATTGTAAATGGTGAAATTGATGCGATGATCCGTGAGCCGGTTCTGGGGGAAGTTATACGTCCTGATTTTCTCACTGCGATCGCCCGAGCCGATGGCCGTCTTGCGGAGATTGCCGGTTTTCGCGTTCTCTTCCTGCCGCTTCAAGTCCAGCAGCCGGGCCTTCAACATGGCCATGGCTTTTTCCTTGTTGCGCAGCTGGGACCGCTCCGCCTGGCAGGACACCACGACTCCCGTCGGAAGATGCGTCAGCCGAACCGCGGAATCGGTCCGGTTGACGTGCTGCCCGCCCGCGCCGCTGGCGCGAAAGGTATCCACCCGCAAATCGCCTTCATTGACGATGATTTCATCGTCGGATTCCCCCGCCTCCGGCAAAAGCACGACGCTGGCGGCGGAGGTGTGCACCCGCCCCTGCGATTCAGTCACCGGCACGCGCTGGACACGATGAACGCCGGACTCGAACTTGAGCGCGCGGTAGACGGCTTCGCCCTCGATCGTGGCAATGACTTCCTTGTAGCCGCCTTTTTCGGACGGATTGGCGTCGAACATGGACACCTTCCAGCCCCGGGTATCGGCGTAGCGGCTGTACATGCGGAACAGTTCGGCGGCGAACAGGGCGGCTTCGTCGCCCCCGGTCCCCGCCCGGATCTCCATGATCACATTGCGGTCATCGGCGGGATCGGGCGGCAGCATGGCGATCAAGGCCTCCCGCTCCAACCGCGGCAAGGCCGCCTCCAGGGTGGCCATTTCGGCGCGCGCCAGTTCTTTCATTTCGGAATCGGCGTCGGAAGCTTCGGCCATCGCCTTGTATTCGGCCTGATCCCGGAGAGCCTTGAAAAAGGCGTCGGACTTCTCGACGATCCGCCGCAGGCGCGCATGTTCTCGCACGAGTTCCTGGAACTTGCGGGATTGAGCGGCGGCGCCTGGCGTGGAAAGCCGTCCCTCCACATCTCCAAGCCGGTCACGATACCGGGCGGCTAAATCGGGCGTGATCATGGGACCCCTGAAAAATAAGAAAGGCCGAACGGATGAGCCCGCCCGGCCTTTCGCATAAAGAGAACCGCTTTACTTGGCGGCTTCCTTCTTGTATCGCTTGTTGAACTGATCCACGCGGCCGGCCACATCCACGAACGAGGACTTGCCCGTATAATACGGGTGGCATGCCGAACACGTGTTGCAGTGAATGTCCTTCGCGGACGAATTCAGCTTCATAACATTGCCGCAGGCACACGTGGCTTTCGCCTCGGCGTACTGCGGGTGGCCTTCCTTTTTCATCGTCAATACCTCCAGAATCGCTTTGTAAACGTTTATTTATACCCAAATGCCCGAGCCAATGCAAGCGGATTCACCACATACAGGGATGACGGCCCACGGTCAGCCAAATCCCCTGCTGGGGCGACCACTGCTGGACGTAGGTCAGATGTCCGCGAATGCCGGGCTGGTAGAGCCGCATCCCGTTGCCATAGGACACCACGACCTCGCGAGGCAGGTAGCGCGGATTGCGGAAGGTGACGCGGGGGCAACCCTCCATCCGCCTACCCTCGAAATAGCGGGTCTCGTAGGCGATGACCGGTGGCTCGGACTACGTCTGGACGGCCGGCTGCT
>CAIKKV010000432.1 GCA_903828035.1 uncultured bacterium | reverse complement strand
CCGGCATCGCCACGTCACGCAGAAAGGATTCAAGCTCGAGCCGGCGCTCTTCCTTCTTGTCCTTGCGCTTTTCCTCGAGAAAGGAACCCAGCTCTTGTTTCCAGTCGTTGTTCATGATCACCATCCTCTTGTCTCTTACGATAGCGTGCCGCGACCGTCCGGCACAAGCAAAAATCGGTTTAAACCAGGGTTCATAGCAGCTCGGTTTCCAGGCGGACCAGCACGAAAAAAGGGCTCCCCCCCAGGATTTCGCCCAGCTCGGAGAGCCGCTTCTCCACGATCCCCTTTTCCGCCGCCACGGTCACGAACGCCAGATCCGACGCCTGCCAGACATCCTGCCGCCCCACCTCGGCCACGCTCACGTTGTGATGATTCAGGATCCGGTCCTTCAGCGAGCGCAACACGGCCCGCTTGTCCTTCAGCGAGCGGGATTCCGGAATCGAGATGGTGGCGGTGAGCAGACCAATGACCATAAACACCTCCCATGTGATCATTATATGGCGCACCCCATGAAAAGGCCACGACTTCTGTCGATGGCCGCAGGGCGGGATTAACCCCATCCCGTGCACGCTTGTCAGGGCCGCCGCCGCGCTTTACTATACCCCCATGGACGATGACACCGAAAGAAAACACAAGCCCGATCCCGCCGAAGCCGAAGAGCTCATCCGGGAACAGCTGAGCGAACTGCTGAAGAACGCCAACTTATCCTTCTCTCCAACGCCCGACCCGGCCCACGCCCCGAAACCCGGCGAGCCCCGCGGCGCCGCCGAGGAGGAAGCCCGGAAGGCGCTTGAGAAAATCCGCGCCTTCCACTCCACCCCCCGCGAAGTGCGCGAATGGCTGGACCGCTTCGTGATCGGCCAGGGCGAAGCCAAGAAGGTGCTGTCCGTCTCGGTCTGCGACCACTTCAATCACGTGCGGCAATGCCTGGATGATCCCGCGCTCCAGGAAGCGGACTACATCAAGCAGAACGTCATCCTGCTGGGCCCCACGGGGGTCGGCAAAACCTACCTCATGCGCTGCCTCTCCCGCCTCATCGGCGTGCCCTTCGTCAAGGCCGACGCCACCAAGTTCTCCGAAACCGGCTATGTCGGCTTCGACGTAGAGGACGTGGTGCGCGATCTGGTCAAGGCCGCCAACGGAAACACCGACCTGGCCGCCTACGGCATCGTCTACATCGACGAGATCGACAAGATCGCCTCGCAGGCCACCCCGGGCACCCGGGACGTCTCCGGACGGGGCGTCCAGATCAACCTGCTGAAGCTGATGGAAGACACGGATGTCAACCTGTTCAGCCAGACCGACATGCTCGGCCAGATGCAGGCCATGATGGACCTGCAGAAGGGCCACGGCCCGGGCAAGCGGACGATCAACACGCGCCACATCCTGTTCATTGTCAGCGGCGCTTTCGATTCACTGGGCGACATCATCCGCCGGCGCGTGGGCAACTCGGCCATCGGGTTCTCCTCCACCAAGGAGGGCGGGGCCGACGCCGCGGACTGGCTGCGGCTGGCGCAGACCGCCGATTTCATCACCTACGGCTTCGAGCCCGAGTTCATCGGCCGCCTGCCGGTGCGGGTGGTCTGCGACGCGCTATCGCCCGCCGACCTGGAAAACATCATGACCGGCTCGGAAGGCAGCATCCTGAAGCAGTACAAATCGGACTTCAAGGGGTACGGCATCGACGTCAGCCTCTCCCGGGAGGCCATCACGGATATCGCCCGGCGGGCCTGGGCCGAAAAAACAGGCGCCCGCGGCCTGATGACGGTCCTGGAGCGGCTGTTCCGCGAGTTCAAGTACGAGCTGCCCTCGACGTCGATCGCGTCGTTCGAGGTCACCACCGACACCCTGGCCGACCCGCATGGCGCGATGACCCGGCTGATCAAGCAAGGGTACTCCCTGCACCTGGAAAACCTGCGGACGGATGTGGACAGCTTTACCCGCGGATTCGAGCAGGAGCACGGGCTCAAGCTGCTCTTCGATGCGGAGGGCATCAACGCGCTGCTGGACCAGAGCGTCGGCTCCGGCAAATCCATTCCGCAGCTCTGCTCCGATATGTTCGCCGACTTTCAGCACGGGCTCAAGCTGATCGCCCGGAACACGGGCCAAACCTCATTCACCATCCCCCGCGCCGCCGTGGAGGCGCCCGACCGCGAGCTCTCCCGCTGGATCGTGGAGAGTTACGCGAATCCCCATTGATCAGTCCTTCGGCAGCGGCAGACGGAACGGCACGCCGCCGGGCGTCAGGTCGGAAACCGTTTCCGGAGCGCGCCCGGACGGGTCGCCCGGAATCCGGGCAACGGGCGCCGGATAGATTTCCGCCGCGGGCGCGGGCGCAATCGCGGGCTCGGGCCGGCGGGAAACAGGCTCCGCGAACGGCTGGCGGGGCCCCTGTTCCCGGATGACGGGCTCGGGCCGTTCATACGACGGCTCCATGGCCTTATCCAGCAGCCGCATCGCGCGCTGCAGGGTCGAGTTCTGGATTTCAAGGGTGGAGATGGTGTCCAGCAGCTTATCCAGCTCGCCCGACTGCTTTTTCACCTTTTCCTGGAGAACGGACGACGTCGTGCGCGTGTCGAGGACGTCTTTCTTCAGGGAGACGGCCACCTTGGCCACCGTCTGCAAGTTCGATACGGTCGCCAGCCGATCCTCCTCGAACCGGACCTTGTCCGACTCGATTCCGGTTTCCATCCGGCTCAAGGCCTTCCGCACAAACCAGGTGCCGCCGACGGCCATGCCGACCAGGATCACCGTGAACACCGTGATCATGATGATCATCTGGCGCCGGGCGCGGCGCCGCTCCGCGTCGAGGAACTGGCGGAACGCGTTGAGGACCGGAAGATCCTCCTCGAGGGCCTCGTCGCCGGCGCGGATAATGGAGCCGGACTGGTCGGCAAACAGGACGACGCCGCGCTCCCGGTGAAGGGGGCGGCGGGACCGCTCGTCGCGGTCGTCCGAATCGCGGTCGTCGCGGCCGCGCCGCTCCGGGCGGCGGTCCTCACGGTCATCCCGGTCGTCGCGCTCATCCCGGCGGTCGCCGGCTTCGCTATCGTGTCGGCTCATCATTTACTTCCAGGGTATCCAACTCTTGCCTTTGGCAGGCGGCTCGGTCTTGGGGCCCATCTGCTTCTTTTCCTGCCAGGCCTTCAGCTCCGCCTGCGCCTGCGCCTCCAGCCCGGCCAGGCTGGCGGCCTTGCGGGGCGGCGGGGCCGGCTCCTCGGCGGCGGGAATATCCCTCGCCGGCGGGACGGCCCACGCGGAGCGGGGTTTCGATTCAGCCGCTGGTCGATCCGCCAGGCGCGCCTCCAAAAAGCCGATCCGGACGCGGGTCGTTTCCAGCTCGCGCTCAAGGCGCTCGACTGTCTTTCCCTGCCCGGCGGCCTGCGCGGCCAGCCGCTCCCGCTCCGCCTCCCCCTGGCGCCGCTCGGCCTGCTGCCGGGTGGTGCGGGCCTCAAAATCACGCGCGGTCTTCGCCTCCCGCTCAAGCGCGGCCGCCAGCTCCGCCTGGAGCTTGCCGACCGCCGCCTCGGCCTCTTCCAGCCGCTTTTTCTGGGTCGGCACCAGCTGCCGCAGCCGGGCCAGCTCCTGCCCGGTGCGGGCGGCCTCCTCGGCTTCCCCGCGGACCGCCTCCAGCTTGCCTAGCAAATCGGCGTTCCCGTGGCGCAGGGCCGTCACCTCCCGGCTGAGCGCCTCGCCGGCCTCGCGCTGCTGGGCCTCGCTCTCCAGGCGCGCCTGCACGTGAGCGCGAACTTCCTGCACCGCCAGCCGCTCCTTCTCCAGCGCCAACCGCAAGGCCGTCTTCTCGTTTTCGCTGGTCCGCAGGGAGGAGGCCAGCGTCTGGGCTTCGCCCCGGCTTTCGGTCGCCTCCCGCGTCGCGGACTCGGCCTGCTCCGCCTCCAGGCGCAGGCGCTCCGCCCGGCCCTGCAGGGCGACCAGCTTCGCCTCGGCGTGACTCGCCGCCAAGGCCGCCTCCGCCGCCCGGGCTTCGGCCTCGGTGATCCGGGTTTCATAGTCGCGCCGCAGGCGGATCGACTCGTCGCGCGATTCGCGGATCGTCTCCTCGGCCAGGCGCGTCTGCTCCAAAAGATTGGCCCGCTCGGTTTCCCGGGCCTTCCGCTCCGCAGCCAGCTGGGCGGCCAGCTGGTCCTTCTCGCGGCCGGCGGCTTCCTGGCCGGACTGCTTCGCGCCCAGCTTCTGCTCGAGCTCGCGGATCCTCCGCTCCGACTCGGCCTTGCCGGCCTGGGCCTCGGCTTCCAGCTTCCCTCGCGCGTCGTGCTGCGCGCGCCGCTCGGCATCCAGCTCCTTCCGCACCCGGGGCAATTCCGCCTCCAGCTGCGCCAGGCGGGCCCGCTCGGCGGCCGAGGCTGCCCCCTGCTCTTCCAGGCGGCGGACGGCCATCTCCAGTTCCTGCCGCCGCCCGCGCTCCTCATGGAGCGACCGGCTCTCCCCCTCAAACCAGCGGTCGCGCTCCTCCAGTCGCTCCTGAAGCGCCTGGATCTGGCGGATCAGCTCCGCCTGCGCCTCGCCCGTCTGATCGATGGCGTCGACAAACGCCTCGAGCAGCACTTGGTAGGCGCGCGCCACCCCCCCGTTACCCTTGTGGATAACCTTGGTTTCGGGCGGCACCGCTCCCTCCCGGATGTAATCCAGCAAGGCCAGCGGGTGAAAGGGGCCATACCGGTTGCCGTCGCCCGGCTCCACAAACCAGTCCATGCCCAGCTCGGGCACCGACTCCACGGTCCGCCAGTCCTCGCGATTCGAGGAAATGCTGTAGCCGGCCGTGAACCGGTTCTGGGCCGCCCAGGCGCGAAGCGTGTCGAAGGAAACAGGGCCGTATTCCTGGCCCGTGGCGGAGCGCAGGATCCAGTGATCGGCCGGAATGGGGGCTGGCTGGCTCATGACGGCTTCTCCCGCTGGCGGCTCCAGTCGCGACGCTCGCTGCGCCCGTTCGATTTCAGGGATATACGGCTGTGGGCGCCGATCCAGATCCCCTTGCGCCCGGTCCAGGGCGCCAGGTCGGCGAACAGCGCCGGATCCGGCAGCACATTGAGCGTCTCGTCACACTCGATCCGGACCCACGACTCGCCGGGGAACTGGAGCTCCAAGGTCACCAGGGCCGGCCCCGGATGGCGCTTCAGCGTCTCCCGCAGGGCGGTCATCCGCGCTTCGTCGAGAACCGGCGAGGCCAGTCGCAGGGTCACGCTTTTCGCGAAAAGCTTCGGCAGCTCGGCGGCCGGATAGATCTCGTCGGCCAGGAAGGACGCCTGGTCCTCGTTCTTGCGGCGGAAGGTGCCGCTGATCAGGTAAGGGTGATCGGGGAGCAGGATGTTCTTGTACGTCGCATAGGTCCGCGGGAACACCACCACCTCGATGCCGCCGTCGAAGGTCTCCAGGTAAAGGATGGCCATGGCCTCCTTGTTCTTGGTGATCTTCGTCTCCATCCGGGAAATGATGCCGGTGAGCCGGGTCATGGTGTTGTCGGCCGCCGTGGCCAATTCGGTGGCCGTGGTGAGCTGGTAGGGCTTGAGCGTCAGCTCGTGCTCGCTCAGCGGGTGGCCGGTCATGTAGACGCCCAGCAGCTCCTTTTCGCCGGCCAGCAGCAGGCCCGTATCCCAGGGCGGGCAATTGGGAAGCTCTTCCAGGGAGGACGCCGGGGAGCTCGGCGCCCCGAAGGCCTCGAACAGGTTGCGCTGCCCGGAGCGGCGGTCGCGCTGCATGGCCAGGGCCCGGCCCAGGGCGTTGTCCAGCCCGTTGAACAGCCGCGCCCGGTGCGTGCCGAGGGAATCGAAGGCGCCGGCGCGGATGAGGCTTTCCATCACCTTCCGGTTCACGGTCTGTCCGTCGACCCGCATGCAGAAATCGGCCAGGCCGGTATAGGGCCCGCTCTTGGCCCGCTCGGCCACGATGGCCTCCACTGCGCCCTCGCCCACATTCTTGATGCCGGCCATGCCGAACCGGATGCCATTCTCGCCCTCCGGGCCGAAGCGCACGCCGCTGGCGTTGACGTCGGGCGGCAGGACGGTGAGCCCCATCTCGGACGCCTCGGAGATGAAGACGGCCATCTTGTCGAAATTGCCGAACTCGCAGGAGATCAGGCCGCACATGAACTCCGCGGGAAAATTAGCCTTCAGGTAGGCGGTCTGGTAGGCCACCACGCCGTAGCCCGCCGAATGGGCCTTGTTGAACCCGTAGCCGGCGAACTGCTCCATGTTGTCGAAGATGCGGCCGGCCTGCTCATTCGGAATCTGGTTGGTCTTCAGGCAGCCCTCCACGAAGGATTCGCGCTGCTTGGCCATCTCCTCTTTCTTCTTCTTGCCCATGGCCCGGCGGAGCAGGTCGGCCGAGCCGAGCGAGTAGCCCGCCAGGACGTTGGCCGCCTTCTGCACCTG
>CAIKKV010000431.1 GCA_903828035.1 uncultured bacterium | reverse complement strand
TCCAAGCCGCGCCTGCGGTCTTCCAATTTCGCCATCCCGGCCGCGCCGATGCGCGAGGTCAACGGATTCGATGAAACCTATGTGGGCTGGGGGCAGGAGGATGACGATCTGGGGCGCCGGCTTTACAAGCTCGGGATCCGCCCGAAGGTCAGGGTCTACCAGGCGCGGGTCAGCCATCTGCCCCATCCCCCGCGCCGTCCGCCGGCGTGGAATGAAGGCGACAATGCCCGCCGCTACCTGGAAGGGGCCGCCGGCTCCGCGCGTTGCGAGGCGGGCCTCTCCCGCCACCCCTATCCGGATGTGCGCGTCAAGACGCTGACGTCCTGATCGGCCTTTCCCGCCGAGGCGGCCAGGGCCAGCGGAATCAGGGCCACGAAGACTTCCTGCAGCCGGTTATCCGGATAATCCCCGAGCCCGTAAATCTGCCATTGAATGATCATCAGGGCCAGCAGGACCAGGCGAAGGCGCGCGGTCTCGTCGACGGCTTTCGCCAGCGCTTTGCCCATCCGGATGGCCAGCAGCAGCCATAAGGCGGCATGGAGGATCAGCCAGGCCCGGCCTCCCTGGAACAGCACGAACAGCGCGTATTGGTGCGGATGCGGATAGATATGCGGGGAGGGCGGGGGGTTGGTCGTCCGGTATGTTTCCTGGAAGGTCTCCTTGCCGTAGCCATAGCCGAACCAGGGCCGCTGCCGGATCAGGCTCGCCGTGTGGCTCCAGACGGCCGGGCGGCCGGATAGCAGGTCCGGGCTGGTGAAACGCGCGTTGATGCTCTTCAGGTGGGTTCCGATGAGCCCCGCCGCCAGCGCGGCCAGGACCAGGCCCGCGAGCCGCCCCTTCCAGGTGCGGGGCAGGAGGAGGACGGCGGAGCCGGCCGCGGCGGCGAAGGCGGCCTGCGGGCCGCGGGAGGCCATGACCCCCAGATAGGCCAGGGCCAGCAGGGCCCCGAGGGCCAGGCCGACGGCGGCCGGGCGGCAGGAACGCCGGGTCCAGGCGCCGGTGAGGCAGATCAGGCAGGCCGCCGCCGCCAGCATGCTGGAGACGTTCGGATGATTCATGAACTGCGGCTTATAGTAGCGGGCCAGGGCCGGGAAATCAGGGCCCAGCGCCCGGTGCAGCCGGATCAGGTCGGCTGCGAACACGGGCAGCAGCACGAGGGCCGAGACCAGCAGGGCGCGGTCGATCCGGCGGCCTCCGGTGACGAAGAAGGAGAGGGCGAAGGCGCCGGCCGGAAGCCGTAAGTCGCGCGCCAGGTCGCCCGCGGCGGCGGCCGGATGGGCGGCCCATAGCAGTTGAACCACGGGATAGGCGGCGACCAGGATCGCGGCCAGGCCCGCCGGAGACAGCCAGAGGCCCCCTGTTTTCCGCCAGTGGAAAAGGGCCGCCAGGCAGGCGCCCCCGATGAGCACGTCGGTCACCGCGCTTGAGGGGTAGAGCCAGAGCAGGATGGCGGCGACTACGCTTCCCGCCGCGGCTGTGATCGAGGAAAGGGAACAGGCGGCCGTCATGGCTAGTTCGGGTTCCGGTGGAAGGGCGGGCTTCCGTTGAGGTCCCTGAGGTGGGGGAAAGACTGCGTCAGGCCAAAGCCCATCTGTCCCGGGCGCAAGTCGCAGTAGAGCACTTCCAGGGGCACGTTGCGAAGGACCTGCAGGCTTTCAGGCTTCGTGCCTTCGCAATGGAGTTCAATCAGGGGGCTGCGGGAAAGCGGCCTGAGGCTGTTCACCCGGACATTCGTAATGACGACGCGGGTCAGGGGCATGCCCTCCAGCGGACCCAGGTCGGAAACCGACGTGTTGGCCGCTTCAAGCTCCACCAGCGCCATGCCGCGCAACGGCGCCAGATCGTCGACCAGCGTCCCGTTGATCGCCAGCGAGGTCAGGGGCAGTCCATTCAGGGCGGACAGGTCCTTGATCTTGCAGTTATCGACCCGCAACTGGACCAGCTTGGTGTCGCGGAGCGGGGACAGGTCCTTGACCATGGTGTCGGAAAGGGTGAGGGACCGGAGCGGCAGGCGGCGGAGGGGCGTGAGCTCCGACACCTTGCTGTTGGCCAGGTTCAGGTCCAGGATCGGCATGTCCGCGAGCAGGGAGGTGTCCTTGAAGGGGGTGTCGTACGCCTGGAACGCGACCAGCTGGAACCGGCGGAGGGTGAGGAAATCGAAAACCTTGGTGCCCGAGATATTCAGGTCGGTCAGGGGCATGTCCCGGATGGCGGACATGTCGCTGAACTGCGTGTTGGCCACGTTCAGGCGGGTCAGGGGGATTCCCCGCAGGGGGTCGAAGTTATAGACCCGCGTGTTCGCGATTTCCAGTTCGCGCAGCGGAACGTTCCGGAGCGGGGAAAGGTCCTTGACCCGGGTGGCGTTCAGGATCAGGGCGTTCAGCTTCAGGTCTTTCAGGGGGGAGAGGTCCGAGATGGCGCTTTCTGAAAGATCCAGCCGGAGGAGGCGGGTCAGCGCCGCCAGGGGCGCTGTATTGGCGGCCTGGTTCTGGGGGATGGCGAGCTCTTCCAGGCTGGCGGCGATTTTCTTGAACGGCTCGAGGTTCTGGAGGTAGCGGGAGCGGACGGTGGCCTTGAGCACCTGTTGCTGGCTGTTTTCCTCGCATTGGATATCGTCCGCGGTCAGCCCGGAGTTGGCTTCCGCGAGGGCTGTGCTGAAGGCGATGGCGGACAGGGATTCGCCCGCGCCGGCGGGGGGGCGGGTGTCGGGAAGGGCCGGATCCGCTTTGGCGGCGGCCGCCTCGGGCGCGGCGGGCGCCGCCTGGCTTTCCGCTTCGCGCCGCTCCAGGGCTGCGAGCAGCCGGACGCCGAAGTCGCCCGGGATGCGGGTCAGGTAGGCGCGGGCGTCGGAAAAGCTCCGGTTCCTGGCCGCCAGGCAGCCCTTGAGCAGCGCCACGTCGGGCTCGGTGTCCGCGCCCATGCGCTGGATCCGCTCGCGCAGGGTTACGTCCTCGAGCGAGAACCGGATTTTGACAGAGGCCGCGGCCACGCCTTCGCCGACGGAGACCTTCTGGTCACCGTGGACGATCCCGCCGCCCACTTCGCCGATGATCAGCGTCTTGGGGCCGGAGAGCAGCTGGACGGTGACTTCCTGGCCGGCCTGCCGCGCGAAGGAGTCGAGTATTTTCTGGTCCATGGCCGCGGCCTTCCGGGCCAGTTCCAGCGCGGGCGTCAGCTCGCCCATCAGGGGGAGGAGCTCCTCGCGGCTTCCGGCCGCCGCCAGCGCGGCGATGCTTTCCGGGAGTTTCCCCTGGACGAGCAGGGAGGCGGATTCGTCCAGCAGGGCGCCCAGCGCCAGGCGGGCGTCCCGATCCCGCGTCTGGAGCGCCGACTGCTCGTGGGCGGCCAGGTCGCGCCAGGCCTTTGCGGCCTCGGCCCGCTTGCGGTGGGTTTCCGAGTTGAGAAGCCCGGTATAACGGTCGTAGAGGAGGGCGGCGTCTTCATATTTCCGCTGCTCGCCCAGGGCGTCGGCCGCTGTTTTCAGCCGGCCCATGAGCTCCCCGATGGCGGTTTCCCGGGCCTGTTTCACGGATCGGGTTGCCTCCATGGCCATGAGGGCGTACTTGGAGCCTTTGGTTTCCCGGGCCACCCGGTCGAACTGATCGAGGGCTTCCTGGTAACGCTGGGGGTTTTTCTGGCACCAGTCCCGGGCGAACTCGAACATGTCCGCATACCGCCGTTCGGATTCGGAAACGGCGGGAGCGGCCGGGATGATTGGCGCCGGCGCGGACCGGATGACGGGGGCGGACGGCGCGGCGGCCGGCGCGGGCGGCCTGGATTTCAGGAGAAAAAACGCGGTCGCGGCCAGGGCTGCGACCACAAGCAGGAACAGGAGGATCCGGATAAAGGTTTCGCTGGCGCGGGCCGGGGAGGGCAGCACGGAGGCCGTCTGGGGCGGCGGCGTGTTGTGGGGCTTCTGGCGCCGCTTGCTGCGGCTCATCACGCTGGCGCCGGGGGCGGGGAACGGCGGCGCCGGAAAGCCGTGTCGCATGAGGCGCTCGACGTCGGCCGTCACGGCGGACCAGTCGGCATGCCGGTTCTCCCTTTTCCGGGACAGCATCTTTTCCGTCATCCAGGCCATGCGCGAGGAGAGGCCCGGCACGGCGTCCAGGATATCGGGGACGTGGCCCTTGAGCTGGAGGTCGAGCACGGCGTCGTCCGCGGCGCCTTCGAAAAGCATGGTGCCGGTCAGCATCTGGTAGACCGTGGCGCCCATGGAGTAGATGTCGGTGCGGGTGTCGAGCGGGGGCGCGCCGGAGATCTGCTCCGGGGACATGTACTGCGGCGTGCCCATGATCTCCTCGGTCTGGGTGATCAGGCTCATGCCGCCGAGGGTGGTGGCCAGTCCCAGGTCGGTGATTTTGATGGAGCCGTCGGAGTCGATCAGGATATTGTCGGGCTTGATGTCGCAGTGGATCAGGCCGGTGGTCTTCCAGGCGTAGGCCAGGGCCTGCGCCACGTGCTCGAGGACGAAGAGGACCTCGTCCTCCGTCATCCGCTTTTTGCGGCGGATGCGGCTTCCGAGGCTTTCGCCCGCCACGTATTCCATGATGAGGCAGTAGAGGCCCTTGTGGACCATGGCGTCGTAGACCTGCACGATCCCGGGATGCTTGAGCATGGCGGCCGAGCGGCATTCGGCATGAAAGCGCTCCACGTCGGCGGGGTCGCTGGCGAGGCGGGGGGATAGCACCTTGATGGCAACCAACCGGTCCAGAGAGAGCTGCCTGGCTTTCCATACGGTCGCCATGCCGCCCTGGCCGATCTTGCCCAGCAGCTCAAATCCCGGTAAAGACAGCTGATCCATAAAATCCGTTATTCCCCAGGCGTAAAGCAGCATTCCTGTAGTGGCACATGCTTTCCGAAACAGCGTTCAAAGTCAAGGTCGCAGATTGTTAGAGAACAGGCGACCGGGACTTGATGCGCGGGACCCCGGCGCCGGGTGGGCGACGCGGGGCCGGTTTCCTTGGGCGGGACGGGGAATCGGCTGTTCGGCAGGGTCCGTTCTTAGCGGATCTTGTTGGCCGCGCGGCGCTTCTTGATGATTTCCTCGGCGATCGAGAAGGGCACGGCTTCGTAGTGTTCGAAGGTCATGGTGAACGAGGCCCGGCCCTGGGTCAGGGTGCGGACGGTGTTCGAGTAGCCGAACATTTCGCTGAGCGGCACCATGCCCCGGATCACCTTGTCGCCGCCCTGCTGGTCCATCGACTCGATGCGGCCGCGGCGCTGGCAGATCGAGCCGGAGACGGCGCCCATGAAATCCTCGGGCGTGACGACTTCGACCGACATGACGGGCTCGAGCAGGACCGGATGGGCCGCCAGGAAGAGCTGGCGCGTGCAGACGCGGGCGGCTTCGATGAAGGCGAAGTCGCTTGAGTCCACATCGTGATAGGAGCCGTCGAACACGGTGACGCGCATGTCCACGACGGGGTAGCCGGCGAACGGGCCGTGCTCCAGGGCCTTGATGACGCCCTTTTCCACCGACGAGATGTACTCGGTCGGGATGCGGCCGCCGACGACGGCGTCGACGAACTCGAATCCGGACCCGGGGGGCTGGGGCTCCATGCGCAGCCAGACGTGGCCGTACTGGCCGCGGCCGCCGCTTTGCTTGACGTGCTTGTACTGGCCTTCCGTGGAGGGCGTGGTGGCGGTTTCGCGGTAGGCCACCTCGGGCGCGGCCACCTTGGAGGCCACGTTGAACTCGCGGCGCAGGCGGTCCACGATGATTTCGAGGTGGAGCTCGCCCATGCCGGAGATGACGGTTTCGGAGGTCTCGTCGTCATGGCTGACGATGAAGGTCGGATCCTCCTCGGCGAGATGGAGGAGGCCGGCGTCGAGCTTCTCCTCGTCCGAGCGGCTTTCGGGGGCGATGCTGATCGAGATCACGGGCGCCGGGAACTCGATGTTCTCCAGGATCACCGGGTTGTCGGCGTCGCAGATGGTGTCGCCGGTGCGCGTCTTCTGCAGGCCGATGACGGCCACGATGTCGCCGCAGCGGGCTTCGGTGATCGGCTCCTGCCGGTTCGCGTGCATGCGCAGCAGGCGGCCCACGCGCTGGGAGGAGTCCTGGCTGCTGTTGAGCACCGCCGTGCCGGACTTGATTGTCCCGGAGTAGATGCGGATGTAGGTCAGCTTGCCCATGTGGCGGTCGGACATGATCTTGAAGGCGAGCGCCGAGAAGGGCTCTTTTTCGTCGGCCTTGCGGAGCAGGTCCTTGCCGTCATAGGTGCCCGCCACGGGCGGCACGTCGAGGGGGGAGGGCAGGAAGAGGGTGACGCCATCCAGCAGATCGTGGATGCCCTTGTTCTTGAAGCCGGCGCCGCAGTAGACGGGAATCACGCGGCGCGCGATGGTGGCTTTGCGGATGATGCCGAGGATTTCCTCGCGGGTGAGATCCTCGCCGGCCAAAAACTTCTCCAGCAGCGTGTCGTCCTGCTCGGCGCATTTCTCGACGAGATTGGCGCGCCAGTGGGTGGCGTTTTCCAGCAGATCGGCGGGGATCTCCGTCACCTGCATCGGGTTTTTGGGATCTTCGCTGTAGTAAATCGCCTTCATGGCGATCAGGTCGATGATGCCGATGAACTTCTCTTCCTGACCGATCGGGATGACGACGGGGACCGCATTGGCCCGCAGCTCCGACTGGATTTCGCCGAGGACGCCGTAATAATCGGCCCCGGTCCGGTCCATCTTGTTGATGAAGGCCAGCTTGGGAACGCTGTACTTTTCGCTCTGGCGCCAGACCTGCTCGGACTGGGGCTGCACCCCGCCGACCGCGCAGAAGAGGGCGATGGCGCCGTCCAGCACGCGCAGGCTGCGCTCCACCTCGGCGGTGAAGTACACGTGTCCGGGGGTGTCGATCAGGCTGATCTGGTGGTCTTTCCACGTGAGCGTGGTGGCCGCGGAGGTGATCGTGATGCCACGCTCCTGCTCCTGGACCATCCAGTCCATGGTGGCCGCTCCGTCGTGGACCTCGCCTATCTTGTAGGTCTTGCCGGAGAAAAAGAGAATGCGTTCGCTCAGCGTGGTTTTGCCGGCGTCGATGTGGGCCATGATCCCGATGTTGCGCACATGGGATAGCGGTGTTTTGTCGTCCATAGTGATTTCATCCTTCAAAGAAAAGTGTGTTAGCATGCGGGTTTCGCTCTTCTTTTTCAAGTAAAATCGTGCGTTTTTTTTGTTATTCCGCCGCCGCACGCTGTGTTAAGCTACGGAAATGGACACACCCATCGTTATCCGCAATGCGGGCTTCGGGGATGCCGAGGCCATTTTCAGGCTCATCAAGACCTATCCGGACGAGCTGCTGGCCCGCCCTGTCAGCGATATCGTGCAGAATATCGACCGGTTCCTCGTGGCCGAGCGCGGCGGGGAAGTCGTGGGCGCCGCCGCCTGGGCGGTCCTGCCCGAGATCGGCAAGGCCATGCAACCTTCGGTGGAGGTCAAGTCCGTGGCCGTCAAAAAGGCGCTCAAGGGGAGGGGCATCGGCACCCGCCTCGTGAATGCCGTGATCGAGCGGATCCGGGAGTACAGGCCGGCCCAGATCATCGTGCTGACCTTCACGCCCGACTTCTTCGGCAAGCTGGGGTTCGTGAAGGTGCGGAAGGAGACGCTGATGCACAAGCTTTACATGGGCTGCGTGAACTGCTCGAAGTACGACAACCCCTTCACCTGCCCGGAAGTGGCCATGGCCATCCAGCTGGGGGACAAGGCGTGAAAAGGGCCGCCGTCATCGCGGCCATCCTGGTCGTCTTAGCGGCCGTCGGCCTCTGGATGCTTCAGCGGGCTGTGGACGGACGCCTCGCCCGGGCGCTGCCCGAAGCGTCCCTCCGCTCCGGCCTTCCCATGACGGCGCGCGGCCTCGGTGTGAATCTCTGGAAGGGCGACGGCTCCGTGCGCGACCTGGTCATCGGAAACCCGCCCGGCTTTCCCTCCCAATCGCTGTTCACCCTCACCGAGGGGCATCTCTCCCTGAAGTACCTGCCGCTCCTGCGGGGCCGGGTGCGGTTCGGCGATGTGACCGTGAAAGAGGCGAACCTGACCCTGGTGCGCCTCGCGGACGGCCGAATGAACGTGAAGCGGCAGTCGTCAAAAGAGGCCCCCGCGCCCGCCGGCCGGCCGGCGCCCACTCCGGAAACCAGGCCGGTCGAGCCCTCCGCCGCCAGGGCCCTGCCCGAGATGGCCCTCGAACAGCTGCTCGCCACCCTGACGCTGACGTATCTGGATTATTCGACTCCCGCCGACGGCAAGCCGTTTGAAGCCCTGATTCACCTGAACCTGACGGGGTCCGGCCTGGCCACCTACGGCGATGCAGCCGATGAAAGCGCCTGGGGGGCGCTGAAGGCCGAGGGATATGTGGAAAGCGGAGGCAAGCGCGCCCCCGTGCAGATGAGCGGCCGGCTGGCGCCGCTGGCGCAGCCCTCCGTGCCCACCTTCCGGATGACCGGCTCCGTTGAAAAGCTCGACCCGGAGATGATCCGCCCGCTGCTGGGGAAGAACTCCGGGATCAAGGGCGAGGCGGAGCGCCTGGAGCTGACGCTGGTCGCCGACAAGGGCCGCTTCGACGAGCGCCAGTCGCGGATCGTGCTGACCCTGAAAAACGTGAAGCTGGGCGACCGGGTTCTGGAAACGGCCGTGTTGCGGATCCCGGTTCATGGAACGGTGGAGAAACCCAAACTCCGGCTTGAGCAGGCCTTGTTCGATCTGATCGCCCAGGCCTTGACGGCTCCGGCTGGCGATAAATCGCCCGGGCACAAGAAGAAAAACGGGCTTAATCTCGATGCCATCAGCAAAGGGCTGGAAGTCCTCATGAAAGCCAAGCGTTGAACGTCTCCACATATATTTACGGAAGTATCGCCGCTTGCCTGCTCATGGGAGGGTCCGCCATGGCCGTTGAAGAAGCCGCTTACCGGGTTGTCGAGAAGGACGGGCCGTTTGAAGTCCGCCAGTATGCGCCCTGCGTGGTGGCCGAGGTCGTGGTGGCCACGAATCTCGAAGCGGCTGGAAACGAGGCGTTTGGCCGCCTGTTCAGCTATATCTCGGGGCGCAACCGCCGGCAGGAAAAGATCGCCATGACCGCGCCGGTGAGCCAGGAGGCGGGCCAGAAGATTGCCATGACCGCGCCCGTCAGCCAGGAAGCGGCGAACGGGGGCTGGGCCGTCAGCTTCATGATGCCGGCGTCGCTCACGATGGCGACGCTGCCCGAGCCGGAGGATCCCGGCGTCCGGCTGCGGCCGATTCCCGCGCGCCGCGTGGCCGCCGTCCGCTATTCCGGCCGCTGGACCGAATCCTCCTATCAGGGGAACAAAAAAAGCCTGGAAGCGTGGATTCAAAAGAGAGGCTTCGCCATTATCGGCGATCCGGTCTGGGCGCGGTACAATCCGCCGTTCATGCCCTCGTTTTTCCGCCGCAATGAAGTGCTGCTGCCCATCAAACAAGATTAAGAAGCCTGTTGCGCGGGGGACGTCGCTATCCCTCGCGACGGAAACAGGTCCGTCTGGTGTTTGCGTGATTCGGGTTGCGACACGAAAGGAACGATCGATATGGAAATGCTTCTGGAGAACCTGCCGACGTTGTTTCTGATCGTATTTTTCGGTTATTTGCTCATTCGGTACAACCGGTCCATAAGACTCCAGAAGGAAGCGGTTGACCGGCAGAAGGATGGAATGACGCGGGTGGACGAAAGCCTGG
>CAIKKV010000430.1 GCA_903828035.1 uncultured bacterium | reverse complement strand
GTTGATGGTCGGCTCTCTCGATTATGCGCCGAATGTGGATGCCGTTCAGTTTTTCATGCAGGACGTTTTCCCGCTGATCCGGCGGGAGCTGCCGCAGTGCCGGCTGACCGTTGTCGGCAAGAATCCACCGCCTTCCATCCGGCGCGCGCACGGCGCGGGCGGGGTGGAGGTCTGGCCCGATGTTTCCGACGTCAGGCCGTATTATGAAAAGGCGATGCTGGCTCCGGTGGCGCTCCGTTCGGGCGGCGGAAGCCGTCTTAAAATCCTGGAGGCCCTGGCGCAGGGAACGCCGGTGATTTCGACGGGAATCGGGTTCGAGGGGCTGAGCGTGCAGCCGGACCGGGACATTCTGAAGGCGGAAACACCGGCCGATTTCGTCCGTCTCTCGGTGGAGGTGATGCGCAATCCGAAGCTATGGAACGAGTTGTCCGTTCGGGGGCGCGCGCTGGTCGAAGCTTGTTATGACTGGAAACATATCTGCGCCGGGTTGCGCGAGGCCTATCAAACGTGTCTCGCGCTTCCGGCGCAACGAAAGGAAAAAACATGAAATCGATTCGACGTATCGGCGGGCCGATCCTGACGGCCTGTTACCTGCTCCTCGCCCTTGCAACGAACTCCCTGGGAACGGACTTTTACGTCTCCTCCATCCACGCCGGGCGCAGTGACGCCAATGCGGGCACCAGCTTAACCGCGCCCTGGGCGACCTTCGACAAGGTGAAGTCCGCCTGGGGCACGACCATTAAGGCCGGCGACACGGTCCACCTGGAGCGCGGCAGCACCTGGTACTGGTCGTGGGGGAGCGCGGCGCCCTATTGGAACCTGTCAACGGGCGGTTCGGTTGGCAAACACATCACGATCCGGGGCGACGATTACGGATCATCCGGGGCGAAGCCGGTTCTGCAGCGCAACGGGGGGACGGGGTGGGGGTCGATGATCGGCATCGGCGGCACGGCCAATTATGTGACGTTGCGGGATTTCACCATTGACGGGGGCATGGCCGCAGGGTTTGGCACCACGGCCATCAGCATCGGCGGCGCGTATTTGAAGACGACCGCCATCTCCAATATCAGCGTCCTGAACATGACGATTCAGAACCTGGGCAACACCACCGCGGCTTATTGCTGCGGCATTGAAGTGGCCGGTTACAACAATCTCGCCGTGAACGATTGCCTGATCGAAAACAATGATGTCGCCAATTACACGGGGCACGGCCTGAATCACTATCCCCAGAAGACCACCTACCGGACGACTAGCGCGAACAACCGTATTGTGTGGCGCAACAATCGGATCTGGGGTGCATCCCCGAATGTATGGGCCGGTTGCGGGGCGGGTATTCATATCGCATTTGGCGGCTCCGGCAATATCTTCGAGCATAATTATATCCTCGGCGGCAATCCCGCCGGATCGTTCATGATCATGAACTGCAACAATGACGAGGTGGGGCTGAAGGTCCGGTACAATGTGATCAAGGGCAACACGCTTTCCAACGGGATTATATTTTTGTATGACCCGAAAGGCGTGGCCGGCACCACGGTTTCGTGCGACATCTATGACAACATCATTATGCAGAGCCGGTATGCCGGAATTTCATTCGAGGCGAACAACGCCTTCAGCGGAACGGTTAACGTCTACAATAACACCTTTTACGACAATCGGCTTGCCGCCGGGTCAACCGGGCAGGGCGGTGAAATCCTCGTCGCATCCGCCAACGACGGTTTAAACCTCAATATTAAAAACAACCTGTTCTATCACAAGGCCTATAGCGGCAACACGACTCCCGGTCTCTGTGTCGTCAGCGGCTATTCCGCGACGTTGGCTCATCAGAACAATCTCTACTGGAACACGGGCGGAAGCGGCAGCCCGGCTGTCTATGACCGCGGGACCACCTACAGCGTCGCCACTGTCAAAACGTACGAGCCGTCGGCGCAGAATACGGACCCGCTGTTCACCGATATGACACAGTTGCCGGCAGCCGTTTCGAGCGCCTTAGGCGTCAGTCCGTCCGGGCTCACCGTCCGGTCCGGCTCTCCGGCCATCAACACCGGAACCGCCCTGGCGGCCGAGTTCGCCCGTGATGTTAACGGCATTGCCCGCCCCCAGGGCGCCAGTTGGGATGTGGGCAGTTACGAGTATCTGAGCGGACCTGTGGAACTTGCCCCCTCGGCGCCTTCAGACTTGACCGCAACCGCCAATTCCTCCAACCAGATCACGCTGGCCTGGAAGGATAACTCGGCCAATGAGACGTCTTTCAAAGTACAACGCAGCCCCGATGGGATCACGTTTTCCGCCCTTGCGAGCGTCAGTTCCAATGTGGCCGGCTACGTGAATACGGGACTGAGCGCCAAAACGACCTATTATTACCGGGTCTGCGCGTCTAATTCGGCCGGAAGTTCCGCCTTTTCAGCGATTGCCTCGGCGGTGACCCCGGGCCCGACGCTTCCGCTAGCGCCTGCATCCTTGTCCGCGATAGCCAATTCTTCGAACCAGATCACGCTGGCCTGGCAGGATAATTCGACCAATGAAGCGAACTTCAAAATCGAACGAAGCCTGGATGGCGTTGCCTTCTCCGCCCTTGCGACTGTCGGCTCCAATGTGACCAGCTATGTGAATGCGGGGCTGAGCGCCAAAACGACCTATTATTACCGGGTCTGCGCGTCTAATTCGGCCGGAAGTTCCGCCTTTTCAGCGATTGCCTCGGCGGTGACCCCGGGCCCGACGCTTCCGCTGGCCCCGTCTGGCCTGGCCGCATCGACAAACACTCCCGGCAGCGCGGTGCTGACCTGGGTGGACAACGCGACAAATGAAACCGGTTTCATCCTGGAGAGAAGCTCCGACGGCACGAACTTCACTGTCTTTGCCGCCCTTGGAGCCAATGTGACAACGGTCGCCGACAACAACGTGGAAGTCGGATTCAGCTACACGTACCGTGTGCGCGCGAGCAACGAGGTTGGCAATTCCCTCTTCTCGAATACAGTTACGGTCAAGATTGCGGGAACCCGATCCGCGCGGAACTACTACCTGTCGTCCGTCGAGACGGGGCGTAGCGACTCGAACAGCGGGACCAATCCGGCATTGCCCTGGGCCACGTTCGACAAGATGAAATCTTCTTGGGGCACGGTGATCCTGCCGGGGGATACGGTTCACCTGGGCGCTAGAAGCGTCTGGACCTGGACAGGCGACACGGCCTGGACCGTTACGCAGGGCGGCAACGCCGTAGCCGGTCCCGTTGTCATCCGCGGAGATGATTACGGCTCGGGAGAGTATCCCGTTTTGCGAAAGTCGGGCGGGACGAATACGCTTGGCGCCATCACAATCACCGGTTCCGCCTCCTATCTGGTGCTTCGCGATTTCGTGATCGAGGGCAACCCGGGCCTGGGCGTGAACACGACAGGCATCCGGATCGGCGGAGCCGATCACGCCGGACTGATTCACCACATCACGGTTTCAGGGATGAAACTCCAGAATCTCGCTGATGGGACCAATGTTCTGGGGGCGGGGATCGAGCTCTTAAGCCGGAACGGTTGCATCATTTCGGATTGCCTGATTGAAAGCAACGAGGTGTCCGGATTTTCGGCATTCGGGCTGAGTCATTTTCCGGAAAAGAATGTCGCGCGCTCCGGCAGCCTGATCAACCGCGTGGTGTACCGAGGCAATCGGGTTTTCGATCCGTCTCCGAACCGGTTTGCCGCCTCAAATTCCGGCATGAAGTTTCGTTCCGGCGGAGCCAGCAATGTTGTCGAATACAACTCCTTCGCCGGCCCCTACATGGAAGGGTTGATGTCCTTGATCAACTGCGCAAACGATGAATCCAACTTGACCGTGCGGTTCAACCTGCTGAGCTCAAATACCGAGGGACCCGGCTTTTGGATCGGCTATGACGGCGGCGGCGCGACCGGCATTTTGTATAAAGCG
>CAIKKV010000429.1 GCA_903828035.1 uncultured bacterium | reverse complement strand
TGTAGATGTGATAGTGACCCTGCAGAACCAGGTCGACCTTGTGCTTGTCGATGACCGGTAGAAACACCTTCTGGAGCGCCACCTGGGCGTCCGGCGTCCCTTTGCCTCCGCTCGAGAACAGGGTCGCGTGAATGGACACCACGGTCCAGGAGCGCCCCGGGTTCTCCGTCAGGACCTTGTCCAGCCAGCGGGCCTGGACGTCGAGATCCCTCTCACTGTTGAGCGACACCAGCAGCACCCCCTGGTAGGAGAGGAAGTAGGTCAGCCCTTCGAGCCCGGCGGGGCCGTTGGTCGGCAGGGCGAACTGCGCCGGCCAGTACTGCGACAGGACGACATGGTTCGTGGCGGTGGTCGCGCCATATTGATCGTGATTGCCCGGCACCAGGAGGCTGGGCAGGGTGCGGAAGATCCAGCCGGCAGCCTCGAACCACTCGGCCCACAGCTTGTCCTTCTCGGGCGCTTCCACCAGGTCGCCCAGGTGCAGGATGAACCGCGGCTCCGCCGCCTTGAGCACGGCCGCCCGGAAAACCCGGGAGCAGAGGGGCTTCAGGTGATCCTGCACATCCCCCAGGTAGATGAACGAGAACGGCTTGGCCGCCCGGTCGGCGGTCCGGAACTGGTTCCACTCGCTCCAGTCCTTGCCGTCGCCCACGCGGTAGGCGTAGACGGTCGAGGGCGCGAGGTTGCCCAGGGTGGCCCGGTGGTAGTAGGCGGTCATACCGTCCGACCGCGTCAGGGGGCGCGTGGCGGCCGCGACCGGGACGGCGTTTGTTCCGAACTTCGGATTGGCCGACGAGACGGCCACCTGCACCAGGGGGTTGGTGCAGGGCTCGCCCGTGCGCCAGGTGATCGACTGGCTGGTGGCGGGATCGCCCGACCACGTCAGCATGATCCGGTCAATGCCCGCCGCCGGCAGATCCGACGGCTTGATGACCTTGGTCTTTGCGGCCGGGGGCGACGCGGCGGGCGGAGCCGCCGTCGCCGCGGGCCCGGCCCCCCAGGCGGCCAGGGTGAGGCGGGCGCACAGGCCCGCGACGAGCAGGCGGGAGAGAGTCGGGTTCATGGGGTCGCTCTTTCGGGTTATTCGAATCTCAGCTGGCCCCACTGGGCGGGGTGCAGGCGGACTTCGGAGGGGACGTCGTTGTTGATGGACACTTCCGGGCTCTGGTCCGCCCACATGTACTTGATGGCGTTGCGCATCCCGCCGGGATCGCCGTAGATGACGCCAACGTCGCCCCGGTAAACGTCGCCCTTTTTCGGGGAGACCCCCAGGAGCTTCCAGGGCAGGGCGAGCTCGACCACGTAGCCGCTCTTGTCGACCCCCAGGGCCAGGGCCAGGTCGTTGACGGCGCGGACCTCGTCGAAGTCGTCCTTGCCGGTGGGCGACTCGAAATGCGCGGCATTGGCCTTGTCGTTCGAGACGGGCCGGTAGAGGGTGGCCACCGTCTTGCCCTCGTGGGTGAAGGCGAAGAGGATCCGCACGTCGCCCCGGGCGGGCTTCTTCCGCTTCGGGTCGGCCGTCGGGTCGGCCTGGAAGCAGAACTCGACGGAGCTGCCGGTCTTGAAGAGCTGCTGGAAGTTCTTCACCGCATTGCGGAACGGGTTGGAGTCCTGCACGCGGTACAGCAGGTAGAGGTTGGTGCTGTCATACTGCGCATAGACCGAGGCCCCGCGGCTGCCGTCGGCCGCGATCCGGGCGCCGGGCCGGCCATCGGTGACCGGCCTCCAGTCGTTCGCCTTGCCGTCGAGGACCGGCGGCTTCCGCGTATCCGCCGGAAAGACGTCGAGCGGGGTGATCTGGCTGGCGACCGTCGCCCGCCGCTGCTGCAGGGCGGTGTCACGGGCCTTCTGAACTTCCGCCTCGCCGAGGGTGAGGCTTTGCGTGAAGGGGCGGAGGGACTTCATGCCGTCCAGGCGCCAGATGCGCCCGTCGGCGTCACCGCCCATGAAATAGTAATCCTCGAAACCCCTGGGCTGGTAGAGGAAGCCGTTGAAGGTCTCGGTGTGGACGATGTTCGGCCCCATTTCGTAGTCGCTGCGCTGGTCCTGGCAGAGGGCGTCCACGAACAGGCCGGTCTCGGAGTCGAGGAGGTAGTACATGCCGTAGTAGCCGGTGATGCCCACATATTTACCCGGCCGGCCGCAGAAGGTCACATAGCCGAGCAGCTGGCCGGGCTTGTAGACGCTGCTGTTCCAGGCGAAATAGGTCCAGGCGTTGTTGTATTTCCAGAGGCACTTGCCCTCGGGCGACCACTTGCCCAGGTAATGGTTCTGGCCCCGCATGGATTCGCCCCGCTGGATGTCTCGCCCGTCATAGGAAAGCGCAAACACGTTGCCTTTCTCGTCCACGGTCATCGCGGGCTGTTTGGCCGGCCAGGTTTCGCAGGGGACCAGCACCGGGTTGTCGGCATAGACCAGGCAGCCGTTCGACTGGATGCCCTGGAGCGGCAGGCGGAAGAATCCGTTGGTCGTCGGCCAGTAGAGATCCAGGTTGGCCCCCGGCAGCATGGCCCATTTCGCGAGCTTGATCACCCGGTTCGTGGAGAGCTCCGCCTCCTGCAGCTCGCCGTCGCCGTTCCGGTCGATGAAGATGCCGCCGACGGCCCGCAGGACCAGGCGAAGTTTATAGACGCCCTCGACCTCCTCCATGATGCGCAGGGTGCCGCTGTTCCCCTTCGCGCAGATATAGGTGCGGCCATCGCGGCGGATGAACTGGCCCCAGCCGAACTCCTCCCCGGTGTTGTTGCGGTCCGTCGGGAACGGGCCCTTGCGGTAGACGGTGGAGTGCGGGGCCACCGTGCCGTTCGTCAGGTCCACCTTCCACCGGAAGGCCGCCTCTTCGATCAGCCAGGGCCGCTCCGCGTCCCCGTACACAAAGGGCGAGTAGCGCGCGGCGCCGAAGAACTCCTTCCACAGGGTGCCGTCCGTGTTCCACACGCTCAGGCGGCGCGGGAAGCTGTCATCCTCGGCCACCCAGAGCCGGCCGGCCGGATCCACGCTCACGCCGCGCGGCTTGAGCATGCCGGCGGGATCGTAGGCGCCCAGCTCGGGCCGGCCGCCCTTCTTGCCATAGCTCATCAGCCGCTTGCCCGCGGGCGAGTACTTGGCGACCTGCATCGCCTGGCCGAGCAGGGAGATGTACAGGTTGCCGTCCTTGTCCACGCAAAGGTTGTAGGGGTTGTCCAGGCCTTTCAGGAACGGCTCGGTTTTGCCGGTCGCGGGATCCAGCTTGACCACCAGGCCGTCGGCGTCGGTCCGGCCCGCCACATAGAGGCGGCCATCCGGCGCGAGCGCGAGGCCGGAGGGGCCGAACGCCATCGGGATCGTGCGGCGCATTTCGCCCGAGACGAGATCCAGCACCAGCACGGCGTTGGAGGTGACGCCCTTGTCGTAGAGGCCGTGCTGCGTGACATAGATGGACGTGTCGTCCGCCACGATGCCGCGGCGCGCCCAGCTGAGCGGGAGGGGAATGCTGGATTTGCCGGAAGAGAACGCCGTGTGCAGGCCGTCCCGGGCCTGCATCTTCAGCACGCCGCGCACGCCGAGCTGGTAGAGGGTGCCGCCCCGCAGGCACCAGGCCATGCCGTTGCCCAGCGCGCTGTTGCCGCTGGCGCCCCAGAGCTTGCGGCCCTCGAAGTCCGTGGCGATGTGGGTGGAGGAGGCTTCCCCGCTGGGCCAGAGCACGTAGACGCGCTGCGTGTCGGAGCAGACCGAGACCGGCGGCCCGTAGTCGCCGCCCCAGCCGCCTTTTCCGTCGCTCGTCTGGTAGGGCGGCTGGCCGCTGTTGTTGACCGAGGCGATAAAGTGCATGGTGATTCCGTCGTGGACGAGTCCGCGCGCCTCATAGGTCCCCGCGGGAACCGGCTGGAAGAAGTCGTCGAGCCCGTCCCAGTTCACAACGACCTTGCCGGCCTGCACGGGCAGGGCGCCGCAGAGCGTGCGGACCAGCTTGCCCTCGGCCGACCAGAGGCCGATGCTGATCTTTTTCGCGCCCTCGCCCGGAACGTCGACCGCGATGGGAATGTGGCCCGACGGGACGGTTTCCGATACCACGGCGGTGACGGCCGCCTGCACATCGGCGGTCTTCTCGAAGAGGGCCTTGCCGCACTCGCCGGGCGCCATGTAGCCGAGGCTGGCGGAGCCTTTCATGCGCACATCGCTCATGCCGCGGCTGACCGCGCGGCCCTCGTCGTCGCCCCAGTGGATCTGCCACTGCGCGGCGGTCGCGTCGCCCGCCTGGGGATGGGGGCTGCCGTCGAAGGTCAGGGCCGACCAGGGGATCTTGTACTCGAAGGTGTAGCTTTTCCCGTCGGCTCCCCTTTTGTAGGCGGCCTGCATGCCTTCGGGATTCAGCCGCCCGTCGCTGTAGGTCATGCCGAAGCTGGCGTAGAAGCAGGGTTTCTGTTCGAGGGTGCTGTACCAGAGCGTCATGTGGGCCAGCTTGCGCGCCCAGAGCCTGGGCCCGGCGTTGTTGCGCTGGTCGCCCGTGGGGTAGGGCTTCGGGATCGTGGGATCCACGATGAGGCGCACCTGGATCGAATCGGCGTCCCAGCTCTCCTTGTAGTCGCTGCCCGAGGTGTAGCGGTTCACCATGGGCGTGGGGTCCCGGACCACGCCGCCGATGTAGAGGTTGTCGGCGTCATAGAGCATGCGGCCCTTGACGGAGAACTTCTCCGCCATGCTCTCGTCGGGGAACAGGGTGAGCTCGCCGCCGGCGGGCCACTCGGCCAGGTCGCCGTCGATGTTCACGTCCTTCGGGGCCGGCAGGATGTGAACCTCGTTGTAGTCGGCCTTGTTGACCACCGCCACGTAAGCCTGCACGGGGACAGCCGTCATCAGGGCGGCCGCAAAGGAGAGAATTGTTTTGTTCATGTCTTGTTCCCATTTTGTTATGTGAAAGAGGCTGGCTTACGGCTGGTCGGCCTTGGCCGGGGCCCAGGGCGCGTTGGGGTCGGCATCGCCGATTCCCGTTTCGCGGCCCGCGCCCGGCTCCGTGCGCTCCGCCGCCCGGGCGAGGACCGCCTTCGACTCGAAGAACCAGCGGGAAACCGGCGTGACCGGCGCCGCGGCGCCGCCGGCCTGGAGGGCTTTCACGTCGGCCAGCCACTGGGTGCGGAACGCGGCGGTCTCGGAAATCTTCCACACGTACTCATCCCAGCTCTGCCGGTCGAGGATGAGCTGGCCCTTCCCGATGGGATAGAGCCGCAGCGAGGGGCGCGCCTTGATTTCCCGGGGCGTGACGCCGGCGGCGACCTGGTCGAGCGCCTCCAGCTGGCCTCCCTCGTTGTGCGGGTAGGTGGCCGCGTGCAGGCTGGGGCTGAAGCCCATGTCCTCGCCGACGAGCACCACCGTTTGCCCGTTTTCGATGGCCTTTCGCAGCGCCGCGGCGTGCTTGCGCCAGTCCACGGCCGCGAGGGCCTGGACCAGGTTGTAGCGCGTGTCGCCATGGCCCTGCTGGTAGTACCAGTGTGTCAGGCGGTCGCCGCCGGGGCCCAGGTAGAGGCTGGCGAGGCGGCCGAGCTCGGCCACGAACCGGTCATCCCCGATCTGGCGGGGGCCGAGCGATTCGCTCGGCCAGTCGAGCCGGAACGCGGGCAGGTGGGCCAGGGCGGGCGGGGCTTTCACCTCGAGCTGTGTTTTCGCCGCCGCTCCGGTGGCGAGGTCGGTGAGCGTCAGCGTATACGCGCCCGGCGCGTCGTTCAGCGCGGCGGCCAGCTCCACCCGCGCTTCGCCGGTGAGAGCAACCGTGCGGCCGAAGGCCGGGAACGGCTTTCCGCCGGGCCCGGTGGCGGAAAGCGTCGCCACGTGCTGGCCGATGGTGTCGCCGCGCGCCTGTAGGCTGAGCGTCACCGTTGTCTTCTCCCCGGCGGTGACCGCCGCTGGCGCCGCGAGGCGCGCCTCCACGTCATAGGGCACCGCCGCCAGGATCACGCCGGCCGCGGGCTCGATGTGGAAGGCTACAACCGATTTGCCGTTTTCGGAGAGGGTGGGCAGGGGGCGGCCCGTGGAGGCGTTGAAGAACCGGTAGCCCGGCCGGTGGAGCGTCAGCGTGTACTGGCCGGTGGTTCCCCCGCGGCGGATGCAGGCAAAGGTCAGCACGCGGCCGTCGTCGTTGGCGTAGGGCACCACGAACAGGTCGCGGGCCGCCGGGCCGTCGGCCGCGGATCCTTCGTAGAAGGTTTCCACGCCGGCCGAGCGCACCAGCGCCAGCAGCAGCTTTTCATAGTCGCCGCCGGGTTTCACGGCGTTCACCCAGTAGACCACCCCTTTGCCGGCCGCGCGCACGGTGATGGCTGGCACGCCGTCCGCGTAGCTCACCAGGACGGTGGTGCCGGGCAGGAGGGTCGGGCTCCGGTCGCGGCCCTCCACTTTGATGGTCAGGGTGGTCGGGATCGGGGCGGGCGCCGCTCCGGTGGCGAGCGTGGTTTCGCCGTGGTCGTTCCCGCGACCCACCGGCTGGGACTGGCGCACGCCCACGAGGGTTTCCAATCCCAGCCCGGGCAGCGCCGGGTAGAGGTTGCCGTGGTCGTCCTCGAGCGCGAAGTTCAGCGCGATCAGGGCGGTGCCGCCGCGCTCGACGAACTCCCGCACCAGGCGGGCGCGCGGCTCGGTGATGCGCAACGCGTCCGTGACGTGCAGGAACTTCATGTCGGGGGGCGTGTTTGATTCGACGGAGGTCAGGGCCGGCATGCCCGCTTCGCGCAGGGCGGCGGGCAGCAGGTTGTTGCCGGCCGGCGACAGGCGGGGCTGCCACGTGTTCATTTGGCCGACCGCGCTCGTCTTGAAGGGGTGCGCGTTGAGCAGCAGCGGGGCGGCGGCCCCGACGCCGTTCATGAACTGCCAGGTGGCCACGCTCACCGGGGAGAGGCCGAGGTCGTAGTTGATGCACTGGTCGGCGTTGTAGCCGGCCTGGTGGCCGACGTGCGCCGCCAGGAAGCCCCACATGGTGCCGCGCATGAAGTGGAGGTCCGCGTAGGGCCACCAGGCCATGGTGAAGCCCGGCTGGTCGGGCGGATCGATCATGCCAGGCTCCGTCTTCAGGTCCGTCGGCTGGCCGAGGTAGTTGCCATAGCCATAGACGGTCATGGGGGACGGCAGCACCTTGCGGAACTCCTCCTGCGCCAGGGCCGCCCACATGCGCGCGCGGGCCATGAAGAACTGGCGGGTGTCCACGTAGCGGGCCTGGCGGGGGGCCGCCAGCACCGGCTGGCCGTCGATCTGCGCCGGAATGGCCACGTACTTCTCCTCGAGCGGAATCTCCGAGAAGGAGGCGAACGCGGTGCTCCACGAGGCGTTGAGCGCGGCGACGTCGGCGTAGCGCGTGGCCAGGTAGCGGTGGAACGCGTTGGTGCCCTCGGGCTTGGCCGGCCGGTTGTACCACTCCCAGAGGGTGCCCCAGCCGCCGCCGTAGCCGCTCTCCTCCCCGATGGAGGCGATGGCGACCGCCGGCGAGATCGAGAGGGGGTCGCCCGCGAGCGTCTGGGTGGCCACCTGCCGGAAATGGGCCCGCAGCACGTCCTCGCCTCCCTCGGGCAGGAACTTGACCTGCGAAGCGCGGATCCAGGGCTTGCCCCACTCGAGGTCCCCGAACCAGCCCCGGCGCTCCAGGGCCTCGGTCGGCAGGTTCCAGTTGACGCTGTTCATGCCGCTCGCGGCGACCGTGCGCATGAAGGGGGCGAGCGATTCGCGGCTGCGCATGCCCTCGAAGTTCTTGATGCCCCAGACGAGCTGGCTGCGGGTGTTCCATTTTTCGGAACGGTAGAACTTTCCGCCGGCCGCGGCCGCGGGCCCGTCCCCGGCGCGCACCTCGGCCCGGGTCCAGAACGTGTAGGCGCGCAGGGCCGTGGGCGGCAGGGTCCACTCGAAGGTCACCGCGGCCTCCCCCGGCGCGGGCGGAGGGAGCTCCTTGACTTTGCCCCTGCCCTTGGCGGGGGCGGCGTTCGCGGGGGGCGGCGCGGCGGGCAGCGCCAGCGGCTGGGAGGCCTGCATCAGGGCGCGGCCGTCCAGGTCGAAGACCGTTACCGTGGCCGTGGCGGCCGTTGCCTGCGGGGAGTAGTTGCGTGCGGAGACGGTCAGGCGGACCGGCTCGCCGGTCGCGTAGCCGGGGCGGTCGCTGGCCACGTCCGCCTCGAGCCCGGGGGCGACCGTCACGGTGGAAAGGGCCTGGTGGTAGAGCACGGCGCCATCGGCGCTCAGCACGTCCACGGCGAGGGGGTGGCGGCCGCCGCGGGCGGTCAGGGGAACGGCCACGTTCAGCGTGACTTCGCGATCCGGTCCCGCGGCCACATCGAGGGAGCCGGTCCACTCCACCGCGCCATCGGGTCCCGCGCCGCGCAGCTCGGCGCGCAGCGTGACGGCGGGCTCGCCGAGGAGCCGGAGCCGGACCGGGCTTTCGCGGCCGGCCGGAACAGGGGACAGGACCGCCGGAACCTCGGCCATGACCGGATAGGCCTTGGCTCCGTAGGTGCCCCGGTAGGCGAGCTGCTCCCATAGCCGCAGGCTGGCTTCGTCGGCATCCACCCCGCCCTTCAAGTCCTTTGCGAAGAGGAAGGTCGAGGCTGTCACGGCCATCGGGAAGTAGTAGATGCGCCCCTTGCCGAGCGTCCAGGTGGATCCCACCGGTACGGACTTGCCGTCCGCCGTCCGGCGGGTCAGCAGCGCGCCGCCGGGCGGCACGGGCGGCTTGTTTTTCCCGCGCAGCCCGTCCGGCCAGGCGGCAAACCATTCGAAGGGGATGCCGGCGATGGGTTCGGCGAGGGCCGGGGCATCCGTCACGGGGGTGAAGGTGAAGAGCGCTTCCAGGGGCAGGGGCGGCTGGCCCGCGCGCGTGACCGTGCCGGTCTCCGTTTTATAGGAAGGGGCGAAAAAGTTGTTGGTCGGCCCCGTGAGCACGAGGGTTTTTCCGGAGCGGACGAAGTCGATCACCTGCTGCTGCATCTCCGCCGAGCGATCGAAAAGAAGGTCCGGCGTCTTCATTTTCTCGTCGTTGTCCCGGTAGCGCTTCACGAACGGCGCGCCGCCCAGGAAGAGCACGTCGTAGCGGGGAAGCGTGCGGTACTGGCCGGCCCAGGCGAGGGCCTGGTCGTTGAGGACCTTCCTCTGGCCCGGGCGGCCGGTCGAGTGCTGGGGCATGAAGGTGCCGAGGGGCATCCGGCATTCGTCGTTGTAGCGGTAGATCTCATCGCCGCCGCCGGTCACGTTCCAGAAGGTGTCCACCCGGCTCTCGGGGAGGCGGTGGCGCATCATCAGCTGGAAGGCGCCCGAATGCTCCATCCGCATCCCCACGTGGCCCCCGCCCGCGGCGATCTCCAGGGGAAGGCCCTCGCGCGCGGTCGGGACGGCATAGGCAGGGGCGGCTGCCAGGAGAAGGGCGGCAAGCAGGAGTTTCGGAGTGCGCATGGGAGGCTCCTTTCAGCGGGAATTGGGGAATTCAAAACCTTGGGCGGCAAAGAGCTGCGGGGTGCCCACTTTGCCCAGCCAGTCGGAAAGGAACATGACCGTGCGGCCGTCGGGCGAGAGGACGGGGCAGTTTTCGGTATAGGCCCCATTCCAGGAGCTTCGCGAGTGCAGCAGGTATTGGGGGACGAGGCAGGGTTCCTCGTTAGGCGATTCGATCACGGTGCCGATGTAGAGATAGGCCGCCGGGCATTGCGGGCAGTG
>CAIKKV010000428.1 GCA_903828035.1 uncultured bacterium | reverse complement strand
GCCTGGGCCTGGCCGCGGAGGCGCTCGGCTTCTACGACCGGTCCCAGTTCATGTTTGAACGGGCGCTGACCCTGAACCCGGGCAATCATCCCGCGCGGCTGGAGCTGGCCCGCACCTACCTGGCCATGGGCATGCCCGAGGTGGCGAGGCAGGAGTACCAGCGCCTGCTCGAGAGCGACCCCCCCGAGGCGATCCGCCAGCAGATCGAGCGGGAAATGGACCAGGCGGCCCTGTTGCAGACACGCTTTTTCTCGTCCGCGAAAATGACGGTCGAGGGCTTGTACGACAGCAACGTCCAGTTCGGGCCGACCAAGGATTTCGTGGATACGCAGCTCGGGACCCTGAGCATTGCCGACGAGTCGAAGCCCAAGGCGGCCGCCGGCGGCGCGATCTCCCTTTCGGGGGACAGCCTGTACGATTTCGGCGCGCGCGGCGGCTGGTCCGCGATTGCCGGCGCCGGCACGTATATCGAGAGCCTGCCGGGCGAGTCCGAGTACGCGGCCCAGGATTTCAACGCCTATGCCGGCGTTCGGCGGACCACCTCGGCCACCCTGCTGGACTTTCCCCTGAAGGCCCGGTACTTCATGATGGACTGGGACCGGCTGGTGACGATCGGCGGCTTTGACCCGGTGTTCGGGTGGGCGCTCAGCGACCGCTGGCGCCTGTACACGGCGGCCGGGATCGAAGGCCGCGATTACGCGGACGACCCCCGCGACAGCCTGTACGTGGAGCTGAGCGAGACGGCCCGCCGGTATTTCGGGGCCGCTTCCGACTCCAGCCTGTCGCTGAAGGCCGGCGTTTTTCGCGAGGACTCGGACCTCGGCGGCTACGACTGCGGCGGCCTGGAGTTCGCGCTGAACGGGGAAAAGCGTTTTCCGTGGGGCCTGACGGCCGCGGCCGGAATCGGCTGCCAGGCGGTGCGGTATGACGAGATCCTGTACTCCCTGCTGCAGGAGGAGGCGCGCGAGGACTTCCAGTGGAACGGGTCCGCCTCCCTCTCCAAGGCCCTCACGGAGCATTCGCTGGCGTCCCTCTCCTGGTCCTACGAGGAGACGGATTCGAACTTCGACCTGTACAGCTACCGGCGGCATGAGGTGCGGCTGGGCGCCACGGTGTGGTTTTAAGGAAACGGAGGCATTATGAAGAATGGTTTTCCGCTCTTTCTGATTCTCGGCGCCGCGCTCGCCCAGGCCGCCGAGCCGGTCGGCCAGCCCATTTCCCTGGAGGGGGCCGTTTCGGCCCAGGCGCCCTCGGCCGCCGCCCGCGCGCTGGCGCTGAAGGGGGCGGTTTTCATGCAGGATACGATCCGCACCGCCGCCGACGCGAAAACGCAGATCCTGTTCGCCGATGACACCGTGTTCTCCCAGGGGCCGAACACGGACGTGGTCATCGACGAGTTCGTCTACGACCCCTCGGCCGCGAAAAACAACGCCTTCAAGGCCCGGGTGGAGCGGGGCGTGTTCCGGACCGTGACGGGCAAGATCACCGACCTGAACCCGGACAAGTTCGAGATCAAGACGGGCCGCGCCACGATCGCGATCCGCGGCTGCGGGGTCAGCGGCCAGCTCTCGGACCGGCGCGACGAGATCAGCATCGACTTCGTCCGCACCGGCCGGGTGGTGGTCGTCACCCCGTTCGGCGGGAAGCCGGTGGAGTTCCGGGAGCCCGGCCTCCTGGTGATCGAAGACGGAGGCCGCGTTCACAAGGAGCGGTTTGACCACGTCCGCTTCCTGCTGACCCGGGGCGCGACGACCCCGAACGGGGAATCCCGTAACCGCGGGATGGAGGCCCCGGGCGGGAAACCGTTCCGGCGCTCCGCCGGTTTGATCCAGGCGGAGACGGTGGCGGTGGCGCCTCCTTCGCCCAAGCCCAAACCGTTGCCGCCGAAGCCTGTCGATCCCGCCCCGCCGGCGCCGGATCCCTGGCCTGTTTTCGGGGGTGGATACAGCGGCTTTGCCATGAATCAACTGGCGCTGGAGCTGGATGTCAACCCCCTGGACACCTCGGCGCTCGACTCCCGGCACGCCACCGAAAACATGGTTCTGGCGCTCTATTCGGAACAGGCGAATCCGGCGACGCCGGGCGGCAAGCTGTATGAGTGGCCCTATTCGGTTTCCGTTCCGCCCGCCTATAAAATGCCGGTTTTCGGCTCTGAGGATGCGGCCTGCTCCGTCACCAGCGAGCGGATCGACGCCGAGACGTTTCAAGCACACCTGGTGGGCGCGGACTACGACGTGACCATGAGCATCCGGCGGGGCGGCCCGGATTCCGACTGGTTCAAAGCCTGGTGGGGGATGGACGACACCACCCCGGCCCAGGTGGCGGACCTGGATTTTAACTGGAGCCCGTGCCAGGGTTACGGCATCCTCGGCAACACCTATTCGAGCGTGGAAACCGCGGCGCTGAAGGGCGGGGATACCGTGTATGAGCTCCAGCAGGCGGGCGCGGGCTGGGCGGCGGGGATGGGTAATTTTTCCCTGTACGTGGCCGGCATGCCCACGGCGGGAAACTTCGTGATGGAGGGCGCTCCGGTGTCCACCCTCGTGCGCATCGGGGGCGGGCAGGATACCTGGAGCACGCGGCTGCAGCTCCAGGATACGAGCGCTTCCGCGGTTCCGGCCTCCTGCGATGTCGTGCTGACGGGCTCGCTGCTCGACGCCAGTCAGCGGTTCAATGCCTCGGTGACTCCCGCGGTGAACGGCCTGACCATTGCCGGACATGATTTCCAGGGATCGACGGTCCAGGCCTTCGGGACCGGCCGGCTGGTGGGTCGCAAGCAGCCGGGCGATGCGCCGAGCGGCATGATCGGCTCCGTCACGATGTCGGGCTTCCAGTACGGTCCGGCCGGTTCCGGCAATTACAAGATGAACCTTCATTTCGGGACCGACCTGAAAAAGGGCGCCGGCGGGATCGGGCCCTAGCCGGTGAAGGCCTGGCACGCGATGGTCGCCGGCATGCTGGCCCTGGCCGCGGGCCTGGGCTTCATGATCCTTGAAAGCCGCGTTGATTTCATCCAGGCCGTTTACGCCCAGGGCTTTGACCGGGTGAGCGGGTTGTTCGCCCGCGAGCAGCCCCTCGACGCGATCGTCATCGCGGATGTCGACGAAGCCAGCCTGCGCGAACTGGGGCAATGGCCCTGGCCCCGCCGGCTGCTGGCCCGCCTGGTCCGGCGACTGGCGGAGGACGGCGCTTCGGTGGCGGCGTTCGACATCCTGTTCCCGGAGCCCGACCGGGCCTCTCCGGAGCGGGCCATCGCCGAATGGAAAAGCCTTGGCGTGAAGGGCTCCGAGATGCTCGCGTCCGCGGGGGTCGAGGCCGATTTTGACGCCGAGCTAGCCCAGGCGATGGCGGCCGTTCCCTGCGTGCTGGGGTGCTCGCTCGAGCTGGAGGGCGGCGGGGCGCCCGCGCTCGAGGGCTACCGGCAGCGGATCTTTGAAACGGCGTTCAATGCCGGCGACGGCTACCTTTCCCGCCGGTTCATTCCGGGCGCGAAGGGGATTGTCGCCTCGATCCCCCCGCTGACGCGTGCCGCGGCGGGGACGGCGTTCGTCAACACCACGCCCGACTCCGACCGGATCATCCGCCGGACGCCCCTGGTCAAATCCGTGGGCGGGGTGCTGTACCCCTCGCTTTCGCTGGAGGCGGTCCGGCTGGCCCTGGGGGCGTCGGGGGTGAAGGTGATCTACGACCGGGCCTCGCAAGGCGTGGATGCGGTGGCTTTTTCAAAACCCCGCCTCGTTGCCACCGATCCAACCGCCCGGCTGATTTTGAACTTCCGGGCCGCGCGCCACCGGCACGTGTCGGCGGCCGATATCCTGGCGGGACGGACTCCTCCCGGATTCTTCCGCGGAAAAATTGTCCTGATCGGCACCTCGGCGGCGGGCCTCCGCGACCTGGTGGCGATTCCGGGAGAAACGGAGTTTCCGGGGGTGGATGTGCATGCCGTGGCCATCGACAACCTGCTGTGCGGGGATCCCTATCGCGAGGCTCCGTGGAGCTTCGCGGCCTGCCTCGCGGCCGCCCTGCTGGGGGGGCTGCTCCTGGTCTGGGTCACCTCCACGCGCCGGTTCGCCTGGTCCCTGACGCTGCTGCTCCTGCTGCTGGCCGGGAGCCTCGCGCTGTCCATGGCCGCCGCGGCCCGGGAGCGGCTGATTGTATCGCCCGTCCCCTGCGCCGT
This sequence comes from uncultured bacterium, assembly GCA_903828035.1. The sequence continues at coordinate 962 of CAIKKV010000428.1, read as the reverse complement.
GACCTGGTTTGCGGCCTACCTGGCCTCGGCCGCCGTGCGCTTCCGGGGCGAGGAGAAGGGGCGCCGGCAGGTGCGCTCGCTGTTCGGAACGATGGTGTCGGACCAGGTGTTGCGCTACATGGAACAGCATCCCGGCTCGGTGTCGCTGACCGGGCGGCGCTGCGAGGTGACCTGTTTGTTCACCGACGTGGCGGGGTTCACCTCGATCGCGGAGCGGCTGGATCCGGAGACGCTCTCGCGCATGATGAACGCCTTCCTTACCCCGCTGACGGACATTATCCTCGCGGAAGGCGGGTTCGTGAACAAGTATATCGGCGATGCGATCATGGCCGTCTGGGGAATTCCCTACGCCATGCCGGACCATGCGGAGCGGGCTTGCCGGGCCGCTCTGGCGTGCCAGCGGGAGCTGGCCAGGCTGCGGCCCCAGCTGAAAGAGGAGTTTGGCGCGGACCTGTTCATGCGGATCGGCCTCGAGACGGGCGTGGTGACCGCCGGCAACATGGGCTCGTCCCGCCGGTTCGAATACACCGTGATGGGCGATACCGTGAATCGGGCCAGCCGCTTTGAAGGGCTCTGCAAGGAGTTCGGGGCCGCCATTATCATCGGGGCGCGGTTGCAGGCCGCCGTCGGAAACGCTTTCAAGACCCGCGGCCTGGGCACGGTCACGGTCAAAGGCAAAACCGAAGCTGTCGAGGTGTTCGAGTTGGTGGATGAACCGAACCCGTGAACCGTTGAACCCTGAACCGCTTAACCGCGTTCTCTTTTACAGCTTCCGCATGAACTGGAAGATGGTGTCGTTGAAGCCGGGCAGGCCTTCATGGCCGAAGTCGGGGTAGATGACCAGCGATTTCGGCGACGTGATCTTGTTGTAGGCGGCGAACTGGGAGGAGGGCGGGCAGATGGTGTCCATCAGGCCCACGCCCATCATGACCTCGGCCCTGATGCGGGGGGCGAGGAACTGG
>CAIKKV010000427.1 GCA_903828035.1 uncultured bacterium | reverse complement strand
CCTTCAAAAACCACCGGCTGATTCGTCGAGCCCCCATATCCCCGGCCCACCACGATGTCCTCGGTCAGATTATACTCGCCCGTGTCGATCCGCACCCGATCCCCGGCCGCCAGCCCGTACGCTGCCAGCACCCCCTGCACGCTCCCCTTGGGCGTCGACGGGCTCAAGCCGTCGTTGCTGTCGCTCCCGGGCGCCGTGCACCACTCGTCGTTCTGCGTCGATCCATCGTTCACATGATAAACCATGTGTCCCGGTTCAATGACCACGATGCTGGCCACGCTCGAATCCGTAATGGCGCCTTGATCATCGGTCGCCCGAGCCAGAATCGAATAACTCCCAGCCAATACATTGGACCAGGTGATTGCGAACTGCCTTAAATCGCCTGCCACTTCGCCCAGCTTGTTCGTTCCCTGGAAATACTCCATCTTGACAATGTTGCCATCGACATCGGTTGCGGACGCATTAACGACGATGTTGGTCGGCCCGAGGTAGACATGGTGATTTTCAGGCTGTGTCAGTGTCGCTATCGGAAATTGGTTCGGAGGTGTTTGCCCGGGCAGAAAAAGATCATCCAACGTGATTGTGATCGATCCGACGAGTGAATCCGTCGACTGCCATCCCTTGTTTTGAAGGCCGAGCCGCGTGGCGACGAAATGAGTCCCCTCGGGGATGAAAGTTTTTGAGACTCCAACGGGTGTCTGCAGAGCAGTCCCTCCAAAAATACGGATCGACCATTGCTGCCTAGCTGCCTGGTACTGCCCAATGGCCAGGTAAGGGGTGCGCGACTGCAGCAGAATCGCATCGCCCACTTGCAGGGCGCCACCCTCATCGCACCTTGCCTGGGCTGTCACACCGGCACCGCTAGCGGTTAGCCACAGAGTAAAACCGGCTCCGAAGTTCTCTATATGCCCCTCATCAAACAATCCGATGGCTCCGCCAGGGCTGGTTGGAGCATCGAATCCATCCACCATGAATTTTACCGAAAAACTGAAATCGTCGGTCTCATGCAGCCCGGGAAAAGACGCGGAACAGTAACAAGCCCCCGCGTTATCCATATCTAACACAGCGGTAAGGCTTTGGGTATCGGGATTAAAAGCAAATGACGACTCGGTGTCATAAGTGGATTGAAAAAACCGTCCGCCGGCAACTGGATCTGACGAAAAATCTTCAATAACAGATGCTGCCTGCATCGGCAGGAGCCAGGGATGCACGATCCAACAGATCCAAAGCATGTAGTATAACTTCATTGGATGGTTTTAATTTGAGTCAAACTGCGGGCGCCCATTGCACGAGAAAGAAATAATCGAGTCCCAGCCAGTATTCAACGTTTGCTTTCGTTTCCACACAGTTGCAGCGAACGCCCATTATTCAGCAATGGACGCGGCAACTTTGGCAGAGAGACCCCTGTGCCGGGTGGCGCAACGGCTCCCAGTTTCTCCGTGCCACGGAGCGTCGGCGCCATCAGAAAGCGCGTTTACCGCAAATAATCAGGCGCTTGCATCAACACGGCTGCAAGCTCGGTTGCGACAAAATAGGTTGACCGGCATGGAAAGGAGTTTATTCTTTCGTTCAGTGCACGGCCCAGTTTTTTCTTTTTTTGCCGGCGGCGCAGCAGGCGGGAGTGAAGGCGGCGTCAAAAGCCGCTTATCCCAAGGAACGCGCTTTCCCATTTTTGCATGACAGACGACACAGCCAAATCCCTTTTCCGTTTTATCTTCGCCCACTATGCGAGAAGTGCGCTCATTCCCATTCTCACAATCGAGCTGCTGGTGCTGGTCATTTACTTTTCGGTGAATGCGTATACGAATTACCATGCGCAAAAAACCCTCGAGAATGAAGTCGCTTCCATCATGCCGCACATCGTAAAACAGAGGGCGGACCTCATCAATGCGGACTTTCAAACGGTGATGCAGCAGACGAAGCTTTTCGCCAGAGCTCACGAAGAGCTGTTCGCGCATCCGAAAGCGTTTGGAATCATTGGCGAACCGCCAGGGTTTGCAGTCGCTCCGACCGGTGCTCTCTATCAAACCAATCGGCAGAACCTGAGCTCTCTCTATTTTACCCATGCAGACCGCCTTGATGCTGAGCAGCTTGAAAAAGCCAGATTAACAGCCGCCCTGGATCCCCTTTATGAGCACATCGTCCAGCACACTCCGCATGTGGTGGCAGCCTATTTGAATACTCCGGACAACATGAACCGGCTCTACCCGTTTATCCCCAAAGCTTACGAACAGTATTCCCCGGATTTGACCATGTCGGAGTATAACTTTTTCTATCTTGCTGACGAAAAGCACAATCCGCAACGAGAGGATGTGTGGACAGGCGCCTATCTAGATCCAGCCGGACAGGGCTGGATGATCTCCTGTGTGGCTCCTGTTTATCGCCAGGCCGCGCTCGCCGGCGTTGTTGGCCTCGATGTAACGATTTCCAACATTGTCGCCGAAGTATTATCCCAGCAACTCCCGTGGGGGGCCGCCGCTTTTCTTGCCGACCAATCGGGCATGATTCTCGCCATGCCCCCGGAAATCGAGAAGATCTTGGGACTGACCGAGCTGAAAGGACACGTTTATGACCAGGCCATCGCCAAGGAAAAGCTCAAGCCGGAAGATTATAATCTGCTGAACATCAAGAACTCCTCAAACGACAAGATCTTCAGTCGCATCCTCAGCTCCAAAGATCCGGTTGCCAGGATCTCGTTAAACGGCCTGAACGATCGGTTTTTTATCGTGCATGGCATCATTAAAAGCACCGGCTGGAAGTTGTTTGTCCTGATCGACTCGAATGAAGTCTTAAAGTCTGTTCACGCGGTGGCTGCTCTGTCGCGCTGGATTGGCCTGGCCCTGGTGCAAGTCATGGTCGTGTTTTATGTGTTTTTCTTCCTTTTCCTCCGCAAAAGGGCCAGAATCGTTTCAATGGAGATTGCGGCGCCGGTGGCCAACCTGGCTCTGGCGGCTCGAACCCTTGCCACCGGCGTTGCATCCAACGAGCTTCCCCTGTCCGGGATAGCGGAAATTGATGAGTTAACTGCCACGTTCTCCAGAATGATGGAGGAGCTCGACGGCCGGTCCCGAGCCTTGGTGGAAAGCCAGGTCAGGGAGAAGACACAGGCCAAGGAGGCCCAGCTGTCATTCGCCCGCGGCATGTTCGAGTCCGCCAGCGGATACCTTCATAATGTGGGCAATTCCATCACGCGCCTGGAGTATTCCCTCCTCGAACTGGACGAAGTGGTTGCAAGCACCGGCCAGTATCCCGCCGTCTTTGAAAAAATCGCCAGGGATTCTGATGTGGCCGTGCTGGACCGATTCCGAGAGGTCCTGGTGGAGAAGACAACGCCCAAGCTGCGTGAAATCAATATTGGAATCAGGCGGGTGAAGGATAATATTCAACAAACCATCAGGCACCAGCAGCAAAGCTTCAAGTATGCGAAGACAGCCATGATTCCTGCGGGATTTGACTGGGTCCAGCTCATTCGAGAGGCGGTCGCGGCGGTCCCACTGCCCACCCCCGATTACAGGATGGTCCTGGATCTTCCAGAAAGGGCCCCCTTTTTCCATCATCGCAATCAGATGCTCGATGGAATTACCAACATGCTCAAGAATGCGGTCGAGGCTTGCGAATCCCACGGGCGCGGCACAGTGACGATCTCTCTTCATCAATCAGATGAAAGAATCCGGCTCAGCATTCGCGATACCGGAGTTGGGATTCTGCCCGAGAATCGCGTTCGCGTCCTGAATGCGGGCTTCACAACAAAGCCAAGCGGCAACGGTCTGGGGCTGCACTCTTTTGCCGTCTTTCTATCGGCAAATAACGGCCAGCTTTCGCTGGCTAGCGAAGGCCTAAACCTCGGAACAACTGTAACTGTAGAGGTGCAACATGCGCGACCATAAAGCCATTTTGATCGTTGATGATGATGATGCCATTCTGGAATATTATCGGAAAATATTTTCGCCGTCAAAAAACGAGCTGGATATCCTTGGAAACGCCCCGGGCAGCGCCTCCGAGCAGGAGCACTGCAAGCTCCATTTTTTCTCGCTTCCATCGCAGTTAAAAAAGTTTTTCCGGGAAGCCACCGCGCTGCGGCGCAAATTTCCAATCTGCATCCT
>CAIKKV010000426.1 GCA_903828035.1 uncultured bacterium | reverse complement strand
TATCTCCGCGACGAGGGCGTCGCGGCTCCAGGAGCACGGCAACGAGCGAAATCAGACGTTCCGCTGGAGTGGCGGTGCCCCCACCGCGTTCGCTCCGGGCTTCGCCCCATCTCACCCGGACGGCGATCCCCGACACTCACATGCGCCCATTCCGGCTTATCCCATAAACACACACCCCCTTGCCGATTGACCTTCCCGCCGGATTCCCGCATGCTCCGCGCCACATCAGCGCTACTTTCCGGCGGACTCAACGGCGTGTCCCCGTGCCGCCAGAAGAGCGATTTCTTAACCAAGACAAAGAAGAACCATGACCGGCCTGAACCGCAGTGACTACCGCACCTTGACGCTATCGGCCCTGGGCGGCATGCTGGAGTTTTACGACTTCATCATTTTCGTTTTCTTTGCAGAGGCCATCGGCCAGTTGTTCTTTCCGGCTGACATGCCAGGCTGGCTGCGCCTTGTGCAGACTTTCGGCATTTTTGCCGCAGGGTATTTTGCGCGGCCTCTGGGCGGGATCATCATGGCGCATTTTGGCGACCTGTTTGGACGCAAGCGCATGTTCATGCTGAGCATTCTGTTGATGGCTCTGCCGACTCTGGCCATCGGCCTGTTGCCGACCTATGCGGCGATCGGCATCTGGGCGCCGCTGCTGCTGCTGGCTTTGCGCATCATGCAGGGCTCGGCCATCGGCGGAGAAGTGCCGGGCGCGTGGGTTTTCGTGGCCGAGCATGTGCCGAAGCGCCATATCGGTTTCGCCTGCGGCACGCTGACGGCCGGCTTGACCGGGGGCATCCTGCTCGGCTCGCTGGTGGCAGGCGCCGTGACGCGCCATTACTCCCCGGCCGGACTCTTGGAGCACGGCTGGCGAGTGCCCTTCATACTCGGCGGCGCATTCGGGCTGATCTCGGTGTGGCTGCGCCAGTATCTGCACGAAACGCCGGTTTTCAAGGAAATGCAGGAGCGCCGGCAGCTGGCGAACGAGCTGCCCCTGAAGACGGTGGTGCGCGAGCATCGCTCAGCCGTCGTGCTCACCATGCTGCTGACCTGGCTGCTTTCCGCCGCCATCGTGGTGATGATCCTGATGACACCTGTCCTGATGCAAAAGATGTTTTCCATTCCGGCCCTGATGGCCCTGCAGGCGAGCAGCTTTGCGACGTTGTGCCTGACCATAGGCTGCATCGCTTTCGGCGCGCTGGCTGACCGTTTCGGCGCGGGGCGTGTGCTGGCCGCCGGCTGCGCGATGCTGGGCACGACATCCTGGCTGTTTTATCGGCAGACGGCCGTGTCGCCCGACCATATCTATGCATGGTATGCGCTGACCGGTTTCTGTGTCGGCGTGGTCGGCGTCGTTCCCACCATCGCGGTGCAGCTATTCCCGCCTGCCGTGCGCTTTTCAGGGCTGTCCTTTGCCTACAACGTGGCGTATGCCGTGTTTGGCGGCTTGACTCCGGTGCTGGTAAGCTGGCTGATCCAATTCGACAAACTGGCTCCCGCGCATTATGTGGCAGCGCTCAGCCTGGCTGGCGTCGGGTTGGGACTGTATTTGCGGCGGCGCGGCAACGGGGAGCCATGCGGCGGTCGGCCGCCAGGTGACGGCCGGCAAGGTCAAGGCGCATCTGGGCGCGGCGGCCCCGGCGAAGAAGGCGGCACAGCAGCCCGCCAAGCTGGCGGCAAACCACGCCAAGGCGGCGAAGCCCGGCTCGCGGCCAACCAAGCCCGAAGATGTCATTCCCCTGGATGAGGAAGATCTCAAAACGTTCTAAAACCAAATCCTATTGAAAATCTTAATCCCGGCCATTGAATAGTTTTTTGAGGAAGGACCGGCTCCCTGCTCGCCTTGTGCGGCAGGTGCCTGAATCTCGGCTCCTGCGCCGCAAGGGCGCAGGGAGCTCCATTCTCACATATCGACGGACAGGAGTGAACTCATCGCTCTGCACCTTGGGCTATGGGGAGAGAGCTCTCCAAAATAAGCCCTTTGACGGCGGCATTGCGGATGGATACCTTTCCATTGAAAAGACGGAAGATGCGGCTGGCCAGCGCGGAGCTCAGGCCGAAATCGCCGCCGTTCTTGAGAAGCGTGCGCTGGCCGCCCACGTCGAAAAACGTCTCCAGGGCACCGGGCGCGAGTCCTTCTCCTCCGGTGGAAATGATGACACTCGCCTGGCCCTCGCCCACACGCGCCACCACCGTGAGGGGATCCTTCCCGCAAACGCAACACGCGGCGGTCTTCAGCAGGTCGGTAAAGGCCTGGGTGAGCAGCTCCGGTTCCCCCGAGACCATGACCTGGTCCACGTCCGTAAGAAACGACTGTACTGGACATTCGGGGACCTCTCGCCCGAGTGCGTCCATCGCATTCCTGAGGATGGCGGCCAGGCGGACGTAGCTCAACTTGAAACCTTCTAAGCCGACATCAATTCGCGTCATGAGCATCGCATCGTCGATCAATTTATTGATGCGACGACAGGAAACCTCGTAGCTCTC
>CAIKKV010000425.1 GCA_903828035.1 uncultured bacterium | reverse complement strand
TTCCTCGCCGTTAAAGCCTTCACTTCCAGAAGTTCGCTTCATGTCCTTCAAGTCCTTCATGGTGTATTCTCAAAAACATTGACTTCCAGCCCATTTTTCGCGGAAAGTCTTCTTTTACCGAGGAGTATCCGTGGTCGAGTATCGTTTCAAATGTTCCGCATGCGGCAATGCGATCGTGACGTCCCGCCAGAAGGGCGAGACCGTCAAATGCCAAACGTGCTCATCGCCCGTGATCGTGCCGGTGGACGCAGCCGAGATCATTCCCGCGCATCTGGTGGAAGTGCTGGATTCCGGAAACCGCCGAACCCAGCCCCCGCCGCCGCCCCGTTTCCGCATGAAGCGCAATGGCTGCTTCCTTCCCAGCATGAATTGCGGCTGCGGCTGCCTGGTGATCATCCTGGCCATCGTCGGGCTCTTCTACGCCCTGTTCCTCTAATCTATTTCGCCATCGGTATCGCTATCGGAATCGATCCTTATTATTTTGACAGGATTAACGGGATTATTGGGATTCTGGAGACGGCGAGTCCTCGCCGTTAGTCCAAATTGCGATTGGTCACGACTCTTTCACCGACTGTCATTCCGAGCGAAGTCGAGGAATCTCACACTCGAAAAGCAAATTGGGACCCCTCGACTTCGCTCGGGATGACGGCGAAGTCGCTGTGCGGCCGAAGAAAAACAGGCCTGGCAGATATTTCATTCTACGAATAAACCCCCACAAACCCGGAAGCACTAAAAAAAGCTCTTACACATTTCTGTATAAGGGCTTTTACTGTAACTGAAGGTTCTCTTGCGCCGGCGAGGCCACTCCCCAGCGGAGCGGCCTCGCGCACGGCTAACGCACCTGAACCGTAGCGGTATTGGAGTAGGCTGAAGCCCGAGTCGCGTTAAACGCCTGGACGCGATAATAATAGGTGCTGGCGGTCACCGTCTGGGTGAACGTGCGCACGTTCGCCCCCACCGTCGCGATGCGCGCAAAGGGCCCCGCGCCACTCCTCACTTTCACGGCGCGTTCAATGTAGAAACCCGTTTCGTTGGCGGAGTTATCCACCCAGGCCAATGTCACGACGCGGCTCAAGGCTTTTGCCGTCAACGCCGTCGGCGCGTTGATCACGCTCGGGTCCGCCACGACAATCGTGACTTTGGCCGTGGCGGTGGCCGCCTTGCTATCCGTCACGGTTAACACGGCCGTGAAGCTGCCCGCGGCGGCATAGGTATGCGTCGCCGTCACCCCCGAGACCGCCGGGCTGCCGTCGCCGAACACCCACACATAGGACACGAGGGCCCCCTCGGGATCGCTCGACTGGCTGCCGTTGAATGTCACGGGAAGCGGCAGGTTGCCGGCGGTCGGGCTTGCCGTCGCCACGGCGACCGGCGGCAGGTTCGCGATGGCGTCCCTGGCCCTGGCCACGGCCAGGCCCGCCTGAATGAGCCCGAATCCATACACCGTGTCCTCGCCGGCCATTCCCAGATCCTTGCTGGAAGTCTCTATGAAACTCTCGACCTGCGCCGGCGTGAAGCCCGGATTCAGGGAGTAGATCAGCGCCGCGAGCCCGGCCGTGATCGGCGAGGAAAAGGAGGTGCCGCTCCAGTAGCCATAGCTCCCGCCCATCACGCAGGTCAGGATGCTTTCGCCCGGCGCCACGACGTCGATCGGCGTCCCGTAGTTTGAAAAGCTGGCGGGCGTGTCGGACGAGGTCGTCGCCCCGACGAGCAGGATGCTGGCCGGGTCGGCGCTTCCCGTGAGGTATGCGCTTTCGTTGCCCGCGGCGAACACCACCAGCGCACCCTTGCCGCGCGCGTAGTCCGCCGCCGAAACGATCGTTGAATACGAATAGCCGCCAAAACTCACATTAACGACCTTCGCGCCATGATCCGCCCCATAGGCGATGCCGTCGGCGATGTCGGTGATGTAGGCGCTTCCTCCCCCGTCCTGATACGTGATGCGGATGGGCAGGATCTTCACGTTCCACGCCATCCCCGCAACACCCAGGCCGTTGTTTCCCGCCGCCGCGGCACATCCGGCAACCGCCGTGCCGTGACCGTAGGTGTCCACGCAGTTCGTGTTGTTAAGATAGGTGTTCCAGCCGGGCAAAATCAGGTTTTTCACCAGATCCGGATGCGTTGTGTCCACGCCCGTGTCGCACACCGCCACGATCACCTGCGTGACGCCCGTCACGAGATCCCACGCCGCCGGGGAGGTGATGTTACGATGCCACCACTGGCCGCTGTAGAGCGGATCGTTCGGCTCGAATACCGCGTTGACCACGTAGTCGGGTTCCGCCCATTCCACGCCCCCGCTCAACACAAGCGCCTCCGCGACAGCCTCTTCCGAAAAGGCGGATGCCTTCATCCCCTTGGCGCGGACGATGCTCCCGTCGCCCATCTTCTTATCGAGGCCAAGATTATACTTGATCAGCACATCCGAAAGCGCTTGACGCTGTCCGGCCGTCATCTCCGCCTTCCATTTGTAGACCACGGCGCCGGCCCGGCGTTCCCGGTGTTTTGCCTGAACGCCAACCGCCGAAACGCCCCAGGCCATCATCACCACCGCCAGAAGAACCTTGATTCCCGTCATTTTCCGACTCACGCTGCCCCCCCTTTTTCTTGATTCTCCACGAAAACGGGAGGAAATCCAATTATGGATTTCCTCCCAGGGTCAATGCCTATGTAGAGCT
>CAIKKV010000424.1 GCA_903828035.1 uncultured bacterium | reverse complement strand
TGGAGCCCCGACGCCTCCCCCCTGCAGAAGGACGCCTACCGGCTCGGCAAAATGGAAAACGCCTGGTCCACCCTCGGCCGCGCCGTCGAGGAGGCCGTCATGTGGGCCCTGCGCCGCCATCAGGCCGGCGTGGCCGTGACCGTGGACGAGGCCTATGAGAACGGAGCCCGCCCGCACCTGAACCGGGCCTGGACCGAGTCCCGCAAAAAGCTCTACCTCCAGAACTGCAAAAAGCACATCTGCCTGCGCGAGCACTACTACCGGGAGTGGCCCGCCGAGCGCGAAGCCGAGGTCATCGACGCCGTCAAGGCCCAGGCCCGCACCTGCATCACCCACTTCATGGAAACCGTCCTGCCCCGCCTCTCCCACCTCAACCCGTCCCAGGAAATCCGCGTGGGCGTCATCGGCTCCGGGGGCGACCCGGAATCCTTCGACTTCAACGGCATGAAGATCTACGCCATCCCCGACTACGTCTACCGGGAAGGCGACCGCCTGCACATCCACGACTGGAAAGCCGGGAAGGCCAAGGAGTCCCACGCCGCCCAGCTCACGCTCTACGGGCTCTGGGCGCAGGTCAAGCACGGGTTCAGCCCCGACAAGGTCGACATCTTCATCGAGTACCTGGCGGAAGGAACCTGCCGGCAACTGGCGATCACGGCCGACGACCTGGAGGCCGTGAAAACCCGCATCGCGGACTCCGTGGGCGAAATGACGGACTACCTGGTGGACAACGACATCGCCGCCAACAAGCCCCTGCCCCAGCAGGACTGGGACCTGACCCTCGACTACCGCTTCTGCCGCCAGTGCAACTACGTCGAGCTTTGCAAAAAAGATCCCGACTACAACCCCGACGCCGGCTAAACGCATGCCTGAAGCCATCCAGCCCGTCCTCCTGCGCTTCACCCCCGTCTACAAGCCCTACGTCTGGGGCGGCGTCGACCTGCCCCGGCGGCTCGGGCGAAGCGACGCCCCCGCGCTGGACCGCTACGCCGAATCGTGGGAGCTGGCCGATCACCCCGACGGCATGAGCGTGGCCGAGGGAGGCCCCTACGCCGGCGAAACGCTGCACGGCCTCGCCGCCCGCTTCGGCGCCGGCCTGACCGGCCGGCCGCAGCCCGGCTTTCCGCTGCTGGTCAAAATCCTCGACGCCGCCGACACGCTAAGCGTGCAGGTGCATCCGGATGACGCCACCGCCCGGCGCGATGGCGGCGAGGCCAAGACCGAATGCTGGTACATCCTCGACGCCGCGCCGGACGCCGCGGTCTGGGCGGGCCTGCGGCCCGGCGTCACCGCCGCGGCCTTTCAGCGCGCCCTGGAGCAGGGAGCCGTTCAAGACCTGCTCCAGCGCGTGCCCGTGCGCGCCGGCGACCTGCTGTTCATCCCGGGCGGCCGCGTTCACGCCATCGGCGCCGGCTGCCTGATCCTGGAGGTCCAGCAGAGCTCCAACACCACGTACCGGGTCTTCGACTGGAACCGGCCGGGAGCCGACGGGAAGCCGCGCCCCCTGCACGTGGAGCAGGCGCTGAAAACGATCCGCTGGGAGGAGGCCGCGGGGGCCCTGGCGCCCGCGGAGCCGGTCCGCGACGACAGCGGCGGCCGGTGCGTGCGCCGGCTGCGCTGTCCCTATTTCCAGCTGGACGAGGTGACCCTGGACGGGCCCGCTGACCTGCGGGCGGCGGGCGCCTCGTTCCACGCCTTTTTCGCCCTGTCGGGAGCGGTCCGGATCCGATCCGGAGCGGTCGAAAGCCGGCTGCCGGAAGGCCGCACGGGCCTCCTGCCGGCCGCGGTCCGGTCCTACACGCTGAGCCCGGAAGGCCGCGGCGCGCGGCTCATCCGGATCTCCCTGCCGGACGCGGAGTAATCAGCCGAACTCGGGGCCGGCAATGCCGAAGACGGAGCGGGCCAGGCCCGGGTAGGCGTCGGGCCCCTTGCGCATCCGGGCAAAGGTCCGCTGTTCCTCGAATCCTCTTCCCTTCAGCCAGGACTGGAACTCCGGCTGCCACTCCGGCACATCCACCAGGGCCGGCTTCCCGCCCATGGCGCCGAAGGCGGCCAGGGCCAGTTCGCGGGCGGCTTCCCCGCCCGTCGCCGTGACCGGCCCCAGGTATTCCCACCGCCTTCCATGGCGCCCCAGGCAGAACCCCTCCAGCCCGGAGCGGCCTTCCGCCACCCAGGCATAGTCCGGCGCCAGGTGGAAAAGCCCCGGCAGCAGGGCGGGCCGGAGTGTCCCGAAAACACGCTCGTCCAGGGCCAGCACCGCCGGCCAGTCGGCGGGGGCCATCGGCCGGATCCCGGCCGGGCGGGCCGCCGGCGGGGGCGCGGCCGCCGTCTGCAGGCGCGTCACGATCCCCTCATCCACGAAGCCCAGCCCCAGGTAGACTTCGCGCCCCGCGGGCGTGGCGTCCAGCTTGACCGCCGCGCTGCCCGCCAGGGCCCCGAGCGCGGCCGCCATCAGCCGCGTGGCGATCCCGCGCCGGCGCAGGGCCGGGTCCACCAGGACCATGGCGATCCAGCTGACCCGGTTGCCGTAGTTGACGGTGACCGTGGTGCCGACCAGCCGGCTTCCCGAAATCGCCACAAAATTGGCTCCGGGAGACATCGCCTGGACCAGCCGCCAATCGTCGATCCGCTGGTTCCAGCCCGCCGCCGCGGCCAGCTGCAGCCCGGCCTCCAGGTCCCCCGCCTCCATGGGGCGCACCTCAATCGGGTCCCCGCCCGCCCCCCCGCCCGCGCGCTGTTCGTTCATCCCGGCCTCCTCGTTGCCGGTCATGCTAATAAATAAAACCGCCGGAATCCAGAGATTCTCTTTTCAAACCGCGCTCAAACGTGCATACTAAAAAGGCACGGAGACCTGAAAATCGCAAGGGGATCCCGGATGGCATTCTTCAGCCGCAATATGGATTACGTCCTGTTCGCCTACGGGCTCTCCTTTGTCCTGCTCGCCGTTCTCTGCCGCTCCCTGACCCGGGAAGACAAGGGGCGCCTGCCCTGGCCCTGGCTGGGCCTGTTCGGCCTTTATCACGGCTTCGCCAAATGGCTGGACGTGCTGGCCTTCAGCATGGATGACAGCACCGTCTTCCGCTCCACGCGGCTGGGCATGGAGCTGATCTCCTTTGTCTGCCTGCTCGAGTTCAGCCGCCGGGGTTTTCTCCGGGGCCGCCGCCCCTGGCTGGGCCCCTGGTTCCTGCCCCTCCTGACGCTGCTGGCCATCTGCACGGGGCTCTGGGATGGCCTGAGCGGCCTGAACGCCGCCTCGTGCTACCTCCTGGCATTCCCCGGCAGCCTGCTGGCCATGCTGGCCCTGGCGCCCGCGGTGCCACTGGGAGAAGACCCCTGGAAGCGGCGGGGGCTGATTTTCTCGGCCGCCAGCCTCTTCATCTTCGGCCTGACGGAGTGGGTGGCGCCGGCCTCCGCGCTCAAGCCCGCGCTCTGGCTGAACGAGAAGACCTTCTGGACCGCCCTTGGATTCCCCATCGCCCAGTGGCGGGCCCTCGCGATTCTCGGAACCCTGATCGGGCTCTACCTCTACCGCCAGCGCCTCACCGGCACCGGAACACGGCGCTCGCGGCTTCTCCCCTGGCTCATCCCCGCGCTGCTGGTCACGCTGCTGACCCTGGGCTGGACCGCCGCGGAATGGCGGGGAGAAAGCCGGGACGCCGTGTGGCGGAACCGCCTCCTGGAAAAGGTCTCGGCAGTGGCGCGCGCCATCAATCCGGAGGACGCCAAATCCCTCTCCTTCACCCCGGCGGACAACGCCAATCCCCGCTTTCAGCGCCTCCGGAGTCAATTGGCTGCCGCCCGCCGCCTGCTGGCCTGCCGGAGCATCTCCTCCCTCTCCCTTCGCAACGGGAACCTGGTGTTCGGCCCCTGCACCTTTTCCGGCAAGGGCGCCCCCGCCGTGGGCGATACGTACCGCCAAGCCTCCCTCGAGGAGGGCACGCCTATTTTCCGGGGAAAGCCCTTCGTCACAGGCCCCCTCGTCATCCGCGGGGCGCGCGTCTTCTCGGCGTGGGCGCCCATCCGCGACCTGCACACGGGGCAGGTGCTGATGAGCATCGGCATCGAGGTCGAGCAGGAGCCCTGGCTCTCGAGCGTCGCCCAGGCGCGCCTGACGCCCATCGCCCTCACCATGATGATCCTGCTGGCGCTGATCATCGGCATCGACATGATCCGCAACCGGGACGACATCCCCCTTGAGAACCAGGGCCGCCTGCGCTACCTGGAAGCCTTTCTCGTCCTCTTCTGCGGCCTCATCTTCACCCTCTCCCTGTCGCTTCTGATCCGCGAGACCGAGCTGCGCCGCCGGAGCTCGACCTTCGACCGGCTCGCCGATTCCCGCACCTCCCAGATCCGCGACGAGGTGATGGCCATCCGGGCGGACCTGCAGTCGCTGGCCCTCTTCTTCCAGAGCAGCGACTTCGTTTCCCCCTCCGAGTTCGCCTCCTTTGCCGGCGCGATCGTCCAGGCGGATGCCGTGGAAGCCTTCGCCTGGGCCCCCCTCGTTTCCACCTCCCCCCTCCGCTGCGCGGTCTCTTACATCGAGCCGCGCGCGGAGCACGGGAAGCTCCTCGGCTACGATCTCGCGGCGGACAGCCAGGTCGAGCCCTCCCTCAGGGAAGCGCTGAAAAGCCGGCTCTGGACAGCCACGCCCGCCTTCCCCCTGCCCGGCCAGCCCGATCGCGACCCCGTCATCCTGGCCTTCCAGCCGGCTTCGGGTTCCACCGGGGCCGTCGTCGCCGGCGTGGCTATCGCCATCATCCGCTTCGACAACCTGCTCGCGCGGGCCGCGGGCCGCAGCGGCCTCGGGGAGCAGTTCGTCGACCTGCACCTGGCGGACCTCACCAACACCGATCAGCCGCGCCTGATCGCCACCCACCCCGTTCGCCCCCTGCCCCCGAGCTCCGGATTATCCGACCTGCGCCAGCTCTCGCTGTCCAACCTGCAGCCGATCTTTGCGTTCGGCCGCACGTTCGTCGTCATCGCCAATCCCACCCGGGCCTTCTGGGAGGCGTATCCCGTTCACGGCAACTTGATCGCGGGGGCCGGCGGGGTGATGCTCACCCTCGTGCTGGCCCTGTTTGTCGCGTTGCTGCGCAAGCGGCAGTGGGACCTGGAGAGCGAGGTGCGCCAGCGCACCGAGGCCCTCCGGCTATCCCAGGAAAACCTGGCCGTCACGCTCCACTCGATCGGCGACGGCGTCATCGCCACGGATGCGCGCGGCGTCGTGCGCCAGATCAACCCCGCCGCCGAGCGGCTCACCGGGTGGCCGGCCGCCGACGCCGAGGGCCTCCCCCTGCACGACATCTTCCACCTCGTCAACAGCCGGACCCGGCAGCGCATCCTCAACCCCCTCGACCGCATGGTGGCGGCCGGCAGCCTCGCGGGGCTGGCCAACCAGGCGGCCCTCATCGCCCGGGATGGCTCGGAGCGGCAGATTTCAGACAGCGCCGCCCCCATCCGCGACGCCTCCGGCGCCACCATCGGCGTCGTGCTGGTCTTTTCGGACGTGACCCAGGAATATGCCGATCACCTCAAGCTGGAGGAAAGCGAACTGCAATACCGGCTCCTGGCCGAACACGCCAGCGATATCATCGGCCGGGTCGGCATGAACGGCCGCTATCTCTTCCTCTCCCCCAGCTCCGAGCACGTGCTGGGCTATTCGCCTCCGGAGCTGCTCGGCCGAGAGATGATCGAGCATGTGCACCCGGAAGATGCGGGCGCCGTCCGGGCTCAATTCAACAAGGTGCTCACCGAGCGGGAGGGTTCTTCGGTCGTGCTGCGCTACCGGCACAAGGCCGGCGACTACCGGTGGCTGGAAGTCTCCGGCCGTCCCGTCCTGGATCCGGGAACCCAGGCCTCCCGCGAAATCATCTTCGTCGCCCGCGACATCACCGAGCGCAAACATGCCGAGGAGGATCGCCTGGACATGGAGCGCCGCCTGCTGCACGCCCAGAAGCTGGAGAGCCTGGGCGTGCTGACCGGGGGCATCGCACATGACTTCAACAACCTGCTCACCGCCGTGCTCGGCAACCTGGAGCTGGCCCAGGCGCTCCTGAACGGAAAGGGCCCCGCTTCGCTCAGCATCACGCAGGCGGTCAATGCCGCGCGCCGCGCCGCCGATCTCACCCGCCAGATGCTCGCCTATTCGGGAAAAGGCCTGTTCATCGTCAAGAACCTGAACCTGAATGAACTGGTCGAAGAGAACGCCACCATGCTGAAGGCGTCGATCTCCAAGACCATCACGCTGAACCTGTCCCTCGCCCCCGAGCTGCCCACCGTGAAAGCCGATGCCGGCCAGATCCAGCAGATCGTCATGAACC
>CAIKKV010000423.1 GCA_903828035.1 uncultured bacterium | reverse complement strand
GTGGCCTCGGCATCCGCCTCGGCCCCGTGGGCGTTCTCGTGCCGGCGGCCGCAGTAGAAGACGACGGCGGCGGAAAGGTCGCGCGGCTCCTTCATGTGGAAGATCCGCTGGGCGTCCACGACCTTGCGGCCTTCCATCTTGAAGGCCACGCCGGCCCGCTTGAACTCCGTCTCCAGCATGGGGATGTCGAAGCGCAGCAGGTTGTAGCCGCCCAGGTCGCAGCCGTCCAGCTCCGCGGCGATCAGGCAGGCGATGTCCTTGAACAGCGGCTTGTCGGCCACGTCCGCGTCCTTGATCCCGTGGATGGCCGAAGCCTCGCCCGGGATGGGCATGTCGGGATTGACCAGCCAGGTCCGGGTCTCCCGCCGGCCGTCGGGATGCAGCGTCACCACCGCCAGTTCAATGATCCGGTCCTGCTGTACATCGGTGCCGGTTGATTCGATATCGAAGACGGCGAGTGGACGCTGTAAAATAAGGCCGGACATGAAGGGGGACTCCTGAAGGTAATTTACCGTTGACAGGCTTCTTTATGCCTGCCATCATAAACAATTACAACAATTTATTTCAGGAGAGCACGCATGTCCCAGCACCGGAGTCTGAGATCCAATAGTAAAACCACCGTCAAGCGCAACGTACTCAAGCGCTTTGAACGGGTTGATCTGCTTCGCTCCCGCGGCAAGTGGAAAGAGGGCGATCGTGGACTTGGCCTCCCCAAGACAAAGTCCGAATAGCCTCCGGCTGCAGAAATATCTGGCCCAATGCGGCGTCGCCTCCCGGCGCGCCGGCGAAGAATGGATTCGCCAGGGGCGCGTTTCCGTGGACGGCCATGTGGTGACCGAAGTGGGCGTCAGCGTGGACCCCGACAGGCAATCCGTCAGCGTGGATGGTCGGCCGATCCGGCGCGAATCGTTCACCTACGTGCTCCTGAACAAGCCCCGCAACACGCTCTGCACCAGCATGGACCCGCAGGGGCGCCTGACGTACCAGGAGCTTCTTCCCGACCTTTCCGTGCGTCTTTTCTCCGTGGGCCGCCTTGATATGGACAGCGAGGGGCTTCTCCTGCTGACCAACGACGGCGAGCTGGCCAATCACCTCGCGCATCCGAGCCACCATGTGGACAAGACGTACCACGTCTGGATTTCGGCCCCCCTGCAGCCTGCCGCCCTGGCGGTCATGACCGGCGGCGGCGTGGAGTCGGAGGGCGAGTGCTTGCGCATGCGGTCGATCGAACCCAAGGGACAGACCCGCGGCGGCTGGCTCTACGAAGTGGTGCTGGGCGAGGGGCGGAAGCGGCAGATCCGGCGGATGATCGCCTGGGCGGGACCCAAGGTGCTGCGGCTGCAGCGCGTGGCCATGGGCTCGCTGAGGCTGGGGACTTTGAAAATGGGAGGCTGGCGCCATCTGACTCCCGTCGAAGTGGAGCGCCTGCGCAAGGAGTCGGCAGTTAAAAGGGAACGGGACGAGGGCGTCCCGTCTCCGGGAAGAGCGGATGCAAACGGAACACGATCGACCGGCCTTGAGAAGAACGGGAATGGAGCCGGGACGCCCTCGTCCCGGAAGTGATTTTGATCGAACGAAAGGAATCGGCATGAACAGCATACGGCGGTGGACGATGGTACTCCTGGCGGCCCTGGCGCTTTCTCCGGCCCTGGCGGAAACGGGGCGGGTGGAAGTGTTGTCAGAGCGCGTCAATTTGCGGGCCAAGCCCAGGGCCGAGGCCGAAGTGGCCGGCCAGGTGGGGCGCGGCACGATTTTGGAGTTCCGGGGCACGAATGCGGAGTGGGTGGGCGTGGCGTCGCCCACGAACATCGGGCTGTGGGTCTCCTCGGAGTTTGTCAAAAGCAACACGGTGTCGATCGACAAGCTGAATGTCCGCGCCGGCGCCGGGATCAACTACCCGGCCGTGGCCCTGATCCTGAAGGGCGAGACGGTCGCCCCCCGCAGCCAGATGGGCCAGTGGACGGAAATCGACCCGCCGTCCAACGCCGTGCTCTGGGTGAGCCGTGAATATGTGAAGCTGTTGTTCGAGACGCCGGCCCCGGCGGCCGCGGTTCCGCCCGGCCTGTCCATGGTCAAGGAAGCCCCGGCGCCGCTGCGGACGCCTTCCGTGAAACCCGGCGCGCCCGGACTGGCGTCGACTGCCGCGCCGGGCGAAGAGCCCGCCGCGGGCACGCCGCCCGACCTGAGCGAGCGCGGGCTGGTGCCCCTGCCCGGGCAGGGCGAGGTGATGGAGTTCGAGGGGGCCCTGCACAAGACGAGCGTTTTTGACTTCGGCCGGATCAGCAACTATTGCCTGGTGGACTGGGCGCGGGGCCGCCCGGTGACCGTGTGCTACATCCGCGGCAACAACGCCCAGCTGAAGGAGTTCGAGGGACGCCGCCTGCGCATCAAGGGCGACGGCTACTGGATCAAGGGCAGCGCCAAGGCTGTGCTCGTCCCCCGCCAGATCATGCCCCTCGTCGCGCCTTAGGGTGTGACCGGTGCATACGCGGGATCGCCCTTCGCGGGATGACCCGTCGGGTTGCGGCGTTTCGATCAGCGGAAACGGGAGGGTGCTTTCGGGCTGATCCGCCTTCAG
>CAIKKV010000422.1 GCA_903828035.1 uncultured bacterium | reverse complement strand
GGGCTAGCAGGATCAACTCAGCGCCTGCAAGCCTTTTGGCCAGATCACCGGCGGCTTGAGCTTCCGGCGCCAAGCGGCCTTCCGCTGTTTTGACCGCAATAAATCCCGCTCTTGGCGCGGCGGGCCCACCCTGTCCCAAAACCGCGCCAGCCTGAATTAGAGCGAAGCCCACTATCAATAACCATCTCATGATGGACGATCCTCTCACATTTATGGGACCGCCGCCAGAGGGAATTGCTTTAAACCAAGAACAAATAGATTCGCTCTTTTCAGTCTTCTCGAAGCTCCCGGTGCGAACGGTACAGCACGCTATATCGAACCGGCCCCGTATTGACTCCAAGCCCCATGGTCCTGTTGGTAGGGTGCCGGGATAATGCTGAAATTGCCCGCTTCTCCAGTTTGAACTGCAACCCGAACTCCCGGTCTTGAATCCAACGACCTTCAGCCGTCACCCACTCCCCGGCATTGGCTGAAGCCAGGGTACCGACCACGGTGACCAGATCGCGATGGCCCTTGGCTTTGACCTTGAGCACGCCAAAGCCCGTGTCGTCATTGAAGAACGTGACTTGTTCAATCAAACCTGACAGGCTTTCCGCAATACTTGGCTATGCTTATGCGTAAAGAACTGGTGGTGGCCCTATTTCTGACTGCCGTTATTGGCGTCAGCGCCGAGTCCGATTCCCGGGAACGCGAACTTGCATATCTGCGGACAATCCTGCCCGACTCGCTCCTGAAATACGCCCACTTGGAGGTTGCATCGACCGCAAGTATCATCATTTATTACCTGAAATTGGGCATGTATAGGCATCCCGACATCGACACCGACAATTGGATCTACATCGACGGCGTTCAGATTTCCAAAGACGCCAAGCCTTGATCCAAAATGCTGGTTGAGGAAATCGCAAGTGTGTTGTGGCGGAAACCGAACCACAGAGCAACCTCATCGCTCTTTGGCGGCCATGCGCCATTGATAAAAGCAATATCACACGGATTTTTATCAACCGTCACCCGCAGGGAGACATGTGATAGGCTGGAAACATGGATTCATAATCCGTCCCCGACGATGCTTGCCCGCCGGCTCTGCCCGGAACGCTAAGGTGTTTTCAGCCGATAATACCGGTTCGCTTGGCTGGAGACGGGAATAATCGCCTGCCAGTGTCCGTTTTGCAGCACGGGTAATAGCGATAGGGTCTGCCATTGGGTCTGAGGAACCAGAGCATCGGCTGATTCCAAGAGCCAAACGCCGGAGGTTTGAGGCCACGATATCACAACGGATTGTCCGATCAACTCAATCTGCAGCGAGATCGAGGATGCCGGGAGCAAGGCAAATCCTGGAGTGGGAGCTGCGGCTGTCCAGTTGGCTGGATCGTCGCCAAAGGCTGCATCATCCCTGCGCTGCAGGCTCAAACCTGTTCCGTTCAAATTGCCGGGCCATGGAGCGGCAGTGTCGTAATGCACATTGTCTGCGAGGACCCTCGACGGGGTGGGATCGTCCGCATTGGGGCCGCCGGTTCGTCTCACGGTCACTTGATCGCCAGCCGGATTCAAGCGTCCGTCATACGGTCCAAAAACGGGGATGCTGGCCGGCAAACCGTAATGGGTTCGAAACGTCTCGAGTGTGTGCGGTTCCAGGTTC
>CAIKKV010000421.1 GCA_903828035.1 uncultured bacterium | reverse complement strand
GTTTCCAGGCAGCCGCGCGTGACGGCCACGACGGCATCGATCGGGCTGTGCCCGGCGGCAAAGGCGTTGATGCCCCGCTCGGCATCCATGATATATGCGCGCGGCATGGGAACGCCGGACGCCAGAGCCATCTCCTCGACGACGTTCAGGAAGCGTCGCTCCAGGGGGTCGCGCGTCTCGGCGGGAATGAGCCGCCCCCCCAGCATCTCGGCCACCGCCGCCCCGCCGGAGGACAGGGCGTAGACCTGGTACAGCGTCCCCACCCCGATGACCGCCAGGACCCCGACGGCCGTGAAGAAGAAAAGGTCGGGCAGCCACAAGGTGGCGACCTCGGCTTCCTTCGCGTAGGCCAGGCCAAAGGCGAAGGCGAGCACAAAGTAAATGACCACAATGATCATGGCCACGGCGAGGCCGTAATAGAGGATCAATTCGCCCGTCCGGCGACGGGCCTGCTCCTGGAGGGCAAAGAAGTTCATATCGGCGTCCGCCGCGACTGGTTAAAACGAAACCTTGACGGCCTGCCGCTCCGCCGCGCTCTCCACCTCGAAGAGCTGCGCGGCCTGGAACCCGCCCATATTGGCCACCAGCACGTTGGGGAAGACTTCCCTCGCCGTGTTGTAGTTCATGACCGCATCGTTGTAGGCCTGGCGGGAGAACGCCACCTTGTTCTCGGTGGAGGTCAGCTCCTCCATCAGGAGCATCATGTTCTGGTTGGCCTTCAGATCCGGGTAGGCTTCCATCACGGCGAACAGCTTGCCCATGGCCCCGGTGAGGGCGCCCTCGGCGCCCATCAGCGATTTCATCGAGGCGGGATCGCCCGGATTGGCCGCGGCGCCGCGGGCGGCGGCCTGCGCCTGGTTGCGGGCCATGACAACGGCTTCGAGGGTCTCGCGCTCGTGCTTGATGTAGCCCTTGGCCGTTTCCACCAGGTTGGGAATCAGGTCGTACCGGCGCTTGAGCTGCACGTCGATCTGCGAAAAGGCGTTCTTGAACTGGTTCCTCAGCCCCACCAGTTTATTGTAGATCCCGATGAAAAAGAGAACCGCAAGAACAAGGACACCCGCCAAAATAATAAAGACCATAAAGCCTCCTTTTCGCCCATTATGACTATTCGGGGCCTGACTGTCAATGTCACCCCACGACTAAGAATCGGACCTTTCGTCTATTCTGTTATTTTTGACTATGCGGGATGCCCCGTCGGGTTGCGGCGTTTCGGCGTTAACGGCAGGGTGCTTTCGGGCTGATCGAAACGCCGCAATGACAACGCCTCGCGCGCCCGCGGGTCTTCCGACCACGCTCGGGCGGCGCGCGATTGGATTCTCGCTAAAAGCCCGATGACAGAATTAGAAGGAATTTAACAGCGAATTAATACGTCTCCTTGGCGGGCTTTAATCGGAAGCCATCTCGCGCGCCGCCCATGCGAACGACAGCGAGCAGGGCGCGCGATGGCTAAGGGGTTGTTCCATTTCGATCAGGCGAAAATGGGCGAGACGATTTCGAGGCTCAGCCGGCTTCCGGCGAGGTGAGCTGGCCTCGTGGCCGCGAACCTCTAGCCGGAAACCGGATCAGCCCGAAAGCGGCCGCCCATTGGCGCCCGAAATGGAACAACCCGCTTAACGCAACCGCCAGGATACGCCCGAAACGCAACAACCCCGAGAACCAGGGTCACACTTGAACCATTGACAACAGGCGCGGGATGTTTCATGCTCAAACAGTTATCCGAGTCGGGACAGAGCGCACAGGGGACTTGCGGGATGAGCGACAGCCAGAACGAACGGGAATCAACCACAGGCACGCATGGAACCGTCGAGCTCGACGGCCACTGGCAGGTGATCCTCTTCAACGACGAGCACAACGAAGCGCTCTATGTCGTGCAGTGCCTCAAGCGCGTCTTCGGCCACAACGAGTCGCTGGCCCATAAGATCATGAACGAAGCCCACCGCCTCGGCCGGGCCATTGCGGAGGTGGAGGAAAAGGCGAAAGCGCTGCTCCACAAGACCCAGCTCCAGTCCTGCGGCCTGACCGCGGCCGTGGAAGAACTCTGACCCGCCGATGATCTACAGGCTTTCAGCCCGCCTCGCCTTTCCCGACCCGCTTGCCTCCGGCGAACCCCACATCATCGCGGTCGGCGGGGACCTGGGCGTCGATCGGCTCGTCCTCGCCTACCGGTCCGGGCTCTTCCCGTGGATCCTCCACGGAGACCAGATCGAATGGTGGTGCCCGGATCCCCGCTTCGTGCTCTTCCCCGAGAACCTGTATGTCACCAACAGCCTGGCCCGGCTGATCAAGTCGAACCGGTTTTCCGTCACCTTCAATCGCGACTTTCCCGCGGTGATCGAGAATTGCCGCACCATTCCACGGCCCGACCAGGCGGGCACCTGGATCAAGAAAAAGGTCGCCCAGGCATTCTGCGATCTTCATGCGGCCGGCCATGCCCGCTCGGTGGAGGTATGGCAGGACGGCGAACTGGTCGGGGGCCTTTACGGGGTGATGGCGGGCCGCTGCTTCTGCGGGGAATCGATGTTTACGAAGGTATCGAACGCCAGCAAGGTCGGCTTTGTGACCTGGGTCCGCCACCTGCAGCAGGAGGGCTGCACGCTGATCGACTGCCAGATGCCGACCGACCACCTGGCCAGCTTCGGAGCGGAGCCGATTCCCCGGAAGGCCTTCCTCAAGCTGCTCCGGTTGGCGGGCAATGGGTGATCGGAATCCAATCCGTGCTTTTTAATTGCAGAAGTCGCGATTTCCCTGTAGTCTCAGCGGCTCCAACGTTGACCCACTACAGTCCGGATATCTTAAAGGAGTACACAAATGGCCGACAAGACGCCGACCCGCCATGCCAAACTGCTGGCATGGGTGAACCAGATCGCCAAGCACACCAAGGCTGAAGATGTCTACTGGTGCGACGGATCCCAGAAGGAATACGACACCCTTTGCAAGCTGATGGTCGCCAAGGGCGTCTTCACCAAGCTCAACTCCAAGAAGCGCCCCGGCTGCTACCTCGCCCGCTCCCACGCCTCCGACGTGGCCCGCGTCGAGGACCGCACGTTCATCTGCGCCCGCACGGCCGAGGAAGCCGGCCCCACGAACAACTGGCGCGATCCCGACCAGATGAAGGCCGAGATGATGGCGCTCTACAAGGGCTGCATGAAGGGCCGCACCCTGTATGTGATCCCCTTCTCCATGGGCCCGCTCGGCTCGCCCGTGGCCAAGATCGGCATCGAGCTCACCGACTCCCCCTACGTCGTCGTCAACATGCGCATCATGACCCGCATGGGCAAGAAGGTGCTGGACGCGCTGGGCGAGCAGGGCGAGTTCATCCCCTGCCTGCACTCGATCGGCGATCCCCTCAAGAAGGGCCAGAAGGACTCCACCTGGCCGTGCGTCCCGGATCCCGCCAACAAGTACATCGCCCACTTCCCCGACGAAGGCGCCATCTGGTCCTTCGGCTCGGGATACGGCGGCAACGCGCTGCTCGGCAAGAAGTGCCTGGCGCTGCGCATCGCCTCGGCC
>CAIKKV010000420.1 GCA_903828035.1 uncultured bacterium | reverse complement strand
GTACATCAAGGTGCTTTCGGAAATACCCATCGCCATTCCCGCATAAACCACCTTTTCCGTCGAGCCGGTCGGACTGATGTAATTGGTTGTCCACGTGGTTCCATTCACGGAATAGGCGGCGCTGATCGCGTAGTGGGTGTCATTTGTCTTTTCCCGGCGCATCCGAAGGTATACGGGTATCGCTGCCCCGGCGACGATCGTCGAGCTAAACGTTCCTGAAACGGCTATATTCGTGTTATACATCACCTTCGAATCGGTATATCCCCGCATCAGGCCATAGGCGAACCCGTTTGTCCCGGACAGCGAACTGCGGATCACCAGCCCGTTTTTGGGAAACCACTTTGCCTGGTATTTGCCTTCATCGTTATAGTACGCCAGCCGTGCCGTCAGCTCAAAGGGCCCGCTCACTTGCTGGCACGCAAACTGGTGAATGGCAATGCCCTCCGCTCCCGCCCCATGGATCCCGAGACGGCCGGCAACCGAGCCCGACATTTCGCAAAAACCCGGATTCGCATTCACGCCCACATCGCGAAACACCCATTTGCCCGGATCGCCCAGCGCCACCGGCCGCAAATACCCCGTGGGGATCACCGATCTCGCAATCTTTTCACCCGGCGCTTCCCACTCCAGCGTCGCTTCCCCATTCCCATTGGTGTTGTAGTACTCCACCCGCATCAGATAAAAATCGGTTGTGCCCACCGAATAATAGGTGCCCGTGGCAGTCTCTCCGGCCAGCGGTTGGTTCCACTTGTCGATCACGCACATATTCGTCACCCAGACCCGGATCCCCCCCGCGGCCTTGGCGTAAAAGGTGTATGTGGCATTCCGGTTCAACAGCACGTTTCCGTTCCACACGACTTTCGCGTTCCGGTCCCCCACTGCGGCTGACCCGATGTTCCCCGTTCCCCAATTGGTTTGCAGGGTCGGCGTCACCTCGCCTCCGAGCGACAGCCTCTCCCCAACGCCTTCCTTGGTGAATCCGGCGAAATACTGGACGCTCAGCCCGGTCTGAGTGGCCCCCTTGGTGGAAACGGCGTTAACCTCGGCCGACTTGGACGCATCCACCGCAACACCGTTCACCTCGCCCACCACCCGATAATAAAAGCGCACGCCATCCGTGGGAAGAAAGTCGATATAGGAATCGCCATACACATTGGTGGCCAGGACGCTGTAGGGTCCGCCGGCCGTCGTGGACCGCCAAATCGTGTAGCTGTTCCCCCATACAGGCGCGGTCCAGGTCAATGCCACGTAATAGGGTTGTCCCGAAGCGGCTGGGCTTAACGGAATCTGCGGGGTCATCACACCGCTCTGCTGGCGGATCTCAATGCCACTGACGATCGGAACGTCCGTTGCCGCCAGCAGGCTGATCGACAGCTTCCCGTTCACGTCGGCCACGGCCGTACACTCCCTGACCGAGGCCAGAAGCCTCGCGCCGACATCTGCGATGATATCCACATTGGTCATCTTGCGCATCCCGTTCACCTCCACGTGAAAGAGCCGCTGATTGATCACCGTCTTGCTGGGTTCATAAAAATGCAACCGGATCAGATAGGTCTCGCCGGGCAACAGCCCCGCGAACAAATTGGTCTGCACCCCCGTCCGATACACATTGTAAAAATAATTGGCGCTTTCCGCCGGATCCTTCGTTCCAAAGGGAATCGTGGGCGTGGCCGTACCTTCGCTGCCACCCGCACCCCCGGTGACCGTATACGTGGCATTCTCCGCGTTGAACCGTCCGACTCTGCCCCCGTTCACGTTGATCGCGTAGCACAGGAGGCCCGGAGTCACCGCATATTCCGCGGAATCCGCCTCGCCCCACGCGCTTTTTCCTGTCAACTTGTAATAATAGGTCGTTCCGTTGACCACATTCGCGTCCCGGTAGACGAAGCCGGCCACGTCCTCGAAAATCGGCGTATACGGCCCGCCGCTGGAGGTGGCCCGGCTGACCGCAACCGTCGTACAGTCAATGGCGATGGATGTATCCACCACCACGCTTCCATCCCGCGGATAAATGTTTGCCTTGGGAAGGGGCTCGTTCATCGCAAAAATCTCAAACCCGTTGAAGAGGGGGGCGGTCTGGCCGGTTCCTATCTTTATTTGCGAGGACGAGTTCGCGGTGAATACGCCGTCTCTCGTCAGGGCCTTGTAGTAGGTATTGCCCGCGAGCGAATAAATATTAACCCACGTCAGCCAGTTGACGCCATTAACCGGCACATGAAAACCACGGGTAACAGGAACGGGCTTGACGATTTCCGCCCAATGCATCCGAAGCAGGTACGACCGGGAAGAGCTGAACGGGTAAAGGGTGTATTCAAAACTACTCCCCGAACGGCCCGACTGATAAACGGCTTCCGGCGCCGGGGCCGCAACCGCGGTCATGTTAATATTCGACGTCGTGCTGATGGCAGACCCGCCCACATAATTCGTGTCCGCCGAGAAATTTCCCACCGCCGCCCCGCCGCAGTTGATGGCCCGGATCCGCACGAGCATATACGGCCGGCTGGCCACCTGGGCCGAAACCACATTGCCGGTGGGCGTGAAGGCCGTAATCACGTAATAATTGGTCACACCCCACTTCAATCCCGTGTGCAGATAAGTGTTGGAGGTCTGGGAGGCGGACAGCACCGTATAGGGACCGCCGGACGTCGTCGAATTCTGAACCTGATAGCCGGTGTAGCCCGTCACATTTGACCAGAGCAGGGAAACCTGCCGGTCCCCGGCCGTGGCAGTCACGGTCATTTGGGCAAACCCGGGCAGCACCAGCGCAAACAGAAGAAAGATACCGAAACCGATTGAACGACACGCATTTTTCATGACTTGCCTCCCGACATTATCATACAAAATTCGTATATCTTATATTTGACTCTTCTCTAATTATGCTCTCAATCACTCAACCGCGCAAGAGGCTAACCCTGATATTTACATTCAATTTCTGACATACCGTTTTCGTTCCTGGAGCCGGTCGCACCCCGCCGAAAGAGTCGGAGAAGCCGTGAAACAGCTTGAACCGCCAACGCTTAAGCGCCATTCTATCCAAAACAGGGGGGCGCTCCATGACAACATCCACCTCATCACGATCCCGAGACATGGCGGCCCTGTTCAGCTGGCTGGCGCTGACCTTTTGCGCCTCGGCGACCGCCGTCTTCGTCACCACCGGCGGCTGGTATGCGGCCCTCAACAAACCCGCGTGGAATCCGCCCAGCTGGCTGTTCGGGCCCGCCTGGACCCTCCTGTACACCCTGATGGCCGTGGCGGCCTGGCTGGTCTGGAAACAGGGCGGCTGGAAATCGCAGAAAAAGGCGCTAAGCCTGTATCTCCTCCAGTGGGCGCTAAACGCGCTGTGGACGCCGCTGTTCTTCGGCCTGCATCTCCCCGGCCCGGCCTTCGCGGAGCTCCTCGCCCTGGACCTGGCGGTCCTCGCCACGCTCCGGGCCTTCTGGCCCGTCAGCCGCCCCGCCGCCTGGCTGCTCGTCCCCTATGCCTGCTGGATCGCCTTCGCCTCCGCCCTCAACTTCACGATCTGGCGGCTGAACCCTTAAGGATCCGACCAACGCCTCTGGTCTGCGTGAGCCGCGCCAGTGACGATATGCACGAGCAGATTGACGGCCTAGTCTTTTCTTCTCGCGGTCGCTATCGCTGTCGGTATCGGTATCGATGTGCATGTCGATACCGATTGCGATACCGATACCGACCCCGATTAAATCTCTTTGTTCAGAATGATCAAATCAATGCATCCGAGCGACTCCGATTGACTTATATCAGATTTTATGATTTACTCTGATTATATGGAAAAGAGAGGATCCACCTGAAAACACTTTCCGCTACTGAGGTTTCACGTAACTTCAGCCGCCTGCTTGATTCCCTCGAGCAGGGAGGCGAAGAGATCGTGGTCATGCGCAACAAGCACCCCGTCGCCAAGCTGGTTCCGGGAGCCGCGCGCATGAATGCGATCGAAGCGCTCGGCGACATCTTCGCCACGCTTGACGATGCGGAAGGCGCCGCCTGGATCAAGGACATCGAACGCGGCGATCGCCTGATGGCCGCTGAAGCGAGGGATCCATGGGCGTAATCCTCGACACCTCCATCTGGGTCGATGTGGAGAGGGGACGGCTCGCGCCCCGCGATGTGGCCGCCGTTACCGGCGATGAACCCGTTTATGTGGTTCCGCCTGTGCTGGCCGAGTTGGAATACGGCGTCCAGCGCGCCCAGACGGACGACCAGCGCGCCCGCCGGGCGAGTGCGCTGGCGCGGATCAAAAGGAAATCCTGCATCGTCATCGACAAAGACACGGCCGAGGTCTTTGGCCGCCTTTCCGCCATGCTGGACACCCGGGGCACCCCCAGCACGCACCGCTCCCAGGATATCTGGATCGCCGCCATCGCCGTCCAGCACCGGCTTCGCGTCCTGACCCGCAACCGGAAGGACTTTGAAAATATCCCGGGCCTCGACCTTCTGACGATTTGAGCGGTCAAACGGTTACAGGCCACTCCGCCAGATACAGGCCATGCTCCGGCCCCGGCCAGCCGGCGTTGAACAGCACGCCGCTGCCGTCGGGCAGCACGACGGGAAAAGCGAACGGCTCGTGATTGTCCCCGGCGGACACCGTGCGCGGATAGGAGCAGAGGATCCGCTCGTTCCAGCCCTCCCGCAATTTCTCCAGATCCACCGCATACAGATAATCGAACCCCGGCCCGCCGGCCGACACCATATGCCGCCCGTCCGGAGTCACGGTGGGATGGCACCCCCACCGGCCCGGCGGGTAGGGCGCCGCGTAATCCTCGCCCGTCCGCCAATCCAGCGCGCTCAGCACCCAGGGAAACTGGAAATGGTTGAACGCCTCCCCGAACGGCCGCAAGTTCCCCATCTGAGGAGCTTCCCCCGAAAAGGGAAGAGGGTTCAGATAGCTGACAATCCGGCGGCCGTCCGGCGTCCACAGATAATGATCCCGCACGCCGAACATCGACATCGGTCGAATCGCCCGCGCATCCAGCCTGGCCGCCTCGTGCAGGGCGCCATCGAGGGATGCCACATGGATAACCTGCTCCACATCGCGGGCGGGAGCCTCCCACCGGTCATACGCATACAACTCCGGATCGACCGGGCTACCCTGGATATGGTTGCAATAATGCCGGTCCGACTCCAGCACCACGCGCGAAGGCTCCCCGGGAGTCAACAGGTGGAAATGCGACCACGTCCGCGTCCGGTGCGGCTTGCCCTTGAAGTGGGATACCAGCACCCGCCTCCCGGCGGCCAGAATGGTGGCGCCCCCATAATGCCAGCCCGGGTCCGCCGATTCGGACGCCAGGATCCGGCCCGATCGCCGGTCCCACAGGGCCGCCGTCCCGCCCTCCTCCCACCGCACGAGCAAAGCCGTATCCGCGCGATCGTCCAGCTCCACCACATTGTAACCCGCCGGAAACGGATTGGACGTCCGTCCGGTCGTCAAGTCCAGCAGAAGCGTGGAGGCCCCGCCCTGCCGGGGCCACCACTCATCCGTGCAAGTCCGCAGCAGAACCGTGCGGCCGCCGTCCCAGAAAGAGCGGCACTGCTGGTAAACGGTCTGCCAGACCTCCGGAACCGGCCGCGCGCCGCGCACGCACACCCGCAGCACCCGCGCGCCGGTCACAGGATCGGGCGCTCCATCAAACACCCGGGCCGCCTGCGCGAAAAGCGTTTCTTTCATCATTCCCCCAGCATCAAATCCTTGCACGAAACAGCTTCAGAGCCCGTGCGGCGGCCCGCTCACACCTCAATAGACAAGCTTCAAAAAGCGCCCCATCGACTGGGGCTCACGGGCGGCATCCAGCACCTTGAACAGCGCCAGCGACTCGCGCCGGTCGATGCACGCCTTGCCGGACTCGAAAAAGTCCAGGATGAAGAGGGTGAGATCGCGGAAAATCGGATCGGCCCCCGTGTCGACATACCGGGTCTTCTCATCCGTCGTCACCACCGCCTGGAAGGAGCACGTGCCGTTGGCGTGAAAGAAGACGCTGCCCGTGCGGCCGCCGCTGAAGGCGAGGTGCAGCTCGTGATGGTTCGCCCCGTCGGACAGGCGCATGACCGCCGTCACCTCCGGGCCCATGGCCGCGATCAGCATTTCGAGCGGGTGAATCACATACTCATCGAAGCTGCTGCCGCCGCCAAACGTGCGCATGTGGCGGATCTTGTCCTTGCCGAGCTCGCCCGTCAGCTTGTTGAGGCTCGCCGCGCAGCGCAGGGCGGACGTGGTGATGACGGGCACGTGATGCGCATCCGCCAGCGTGAAGATCCGGGCCGCCGTCCGGCTGTCGGGCGCGAAGGTCTTGTCCACGTACGTCGGCTTGCCCAGGGGAAACGCCAGCTCCGCCAGCTTCAGGTGCACCTCGGGATTCGACGGGGCGAGGATCATGATGGCGTCGCAGTCGGCCATCTCTTTCACGTCCGCCGCATACGCGACCCCTTTTTCGGCCGCCCACTTGCGCCCCCCCCCTTCATCCAGGGCCCAGCATTTCGCGACATCCCAGCCGCGCTCCTTCAGGTCACCCCGCAGCAGGCGGTGGTAGACGTTGGCATGGTAGTTGTCGAGCTTGCAGTCCACATATCCGATTCGCTTCATGGTCGAGGCACTCCCGTCTCGTGGTGAGGGTTACAAAGTCGCTTCGCGGAACCGTTTGGCCGCACACGCCCCGGAACTGCGGACCAGGTAGTCGTCCAGCAGCTCCAGGCCGAACTCGCGCACCACGTCCAGCGCGGTCCGTTTGTCGGTCAGGCTGTAAATCAGGGCCGGGCCGATGTTCGGCGGAATATCGACGACCACCTCGCCGCGGTACTTCCGCTCGATCTCGGGGAATTTTTCGCGGTTGTAATCCAGGTGCACCAGGGCCCGGTCCAGGTTGACCGTCGCCCGGGCAATGGGGCGATAGCTGTCGTTCACGGCCAGGCTCCGGCCGAAGGGATCGAGAATGCCGCCGCCCGCGTGCTGCCAGGCGCAGGCAAAAAAGGAGCGGCACTCGTACGCCCAGGCGGCCTGGGCCAGCCCGCCGTGATAGAGGCTCGGGAAGACCAGGATGTCCGGCTTGAGCGCGCGATAGGCGTGGCGCAGGGGCTCGAAATTGAGGTCGAAGCAGATGGCCGTTCCCAGCCGGCCGATGGCGGTGTCCAGCACCACCGCGCCCGGGCCCGGCGTGATGCCCCGCTCCAGCTCGCTGACGGTCGGGTAGGTCTTGCGGTACACCCCCAGGGGCTCGCCGGCCGGCCCGTAATAGACCACGGCATTGTAGACGGCCTCCCCCTCCCGGATCTTCACGGAGCCGGCCACATGGCAGCGCTCCGCCCGGGCGAAGTCGCGGTACAGGGAGAGGATGGCGCCGGGCTTCGCGAGCGTTTCGGCCTCGGCTATGGATTGCCCGACCGCCGCCACGCCTTCGGAAAAAACCACCAGGTCCAGCGAGTAGCCGCGCAAGGCCTCCAGCTCGTCCGCGACTTCCTTCAGGACGCTCTTCCGCGCCGCCGGGGTGTCCCGGGCCCATTCCGACTGGAACTGAACCGTGGCGATATTCACGAACCGCGCCATATCCGGAGCCTTTCTTTAAAGTTTCCCAGTTATAGGCGATTCACGCGTCGCTGTCGATTCCCATGTCGCCTTCGCCCTCCCGGGCGAATCGCCTCGCTTGACATAATCAATTATCATGATATGATTTCACGTCGATAAATGAAGGATCAGGATATGGCGGACAAACCCACAACGCTGCCGGAGCCGTTCATGGCGCGCATGGCCGAGGCCCTGC
>CAIKKV010000419.1 GCA_903828035.1 uncultured bacterium | reverse complement strand
TGGCCCCCTACGTGGACACCCACGCCTTCGCCGAATGGTACGTGCACAACCAGGTCACCAGCACGGTGGCCGGCCTGCGGGAGGTTAACCCCGTCCCCGCCTGGACGAAGAGCTACGAGTTCACCTTCCTCGACGGGGCCGACGCCCCGATCACCCACTTCCTCGCCGCCACCGACCCCCACGGCACGGCCCTGTGGAACGCCTACATCCGCCGGCAGACCCCCGGCGCGCCGCCCTGCTTCCACCTGAACTGGGGCTTCTTCGACGACCGCCGGCAGATGCTGCAGTTCTGGCTGCTCGGCGTGCTCTCGGGCTCCACCTACATCGACAACTGGGGCCCCGCCATGAACTGGGACTTCACCTATACCACGGCCGGCGTGGAGCTCCGGGATCTCGCCAGGCAGCTGGAGCCGGCCGCCAACCTCATCCTGCAGGCCCGCATGGTGGAGGATACGCGCGTGGGCATCTTCCTCGAAGAGACGCCCTGGAAGCTGGCGCACGGGCGCCCGGGCTACTTCCTCAAGGGGCGCGCGGCCGACGCCGCCACGTTCGGGCCCACCATCCAGAGCCCCCCCGGAGCCAGCTGGCTGGCCAGCGCCGAGGGGCCGCTCTATTCGGCGCTCACCGATGCCGGCTACTCCCCCTGCTACCTCAAGCGCGACGAAATCGACAAAGCCAGAATCAACTACCTGCCCTACACGGAAGCCCTGTCCCGCGAAAGCGCCGCGGCGCTGAAGGAGTTCGTCAACCAGGGCGGCATTCTCGTGGCCCTGCCCCGGCTGGCCGAGTACGACGAGGCCGGCCACCCCTACGACAGCCTGCCCGGCGCCGGCATGCAGGAGCTCTTCGGCCTCACCGTGGAGGACGCCTGGGTCGGCCGCCAGTCGTTTGTCAATCTGCCCGGCCCGAACGACGCCGCCAAGGTCTGGATCGAAAACTGGCAGATCGGCCAGCCCCTGCCGCCCGAGCAGAAGGCGGAAATCCTCTCCTTCAACAACCCCTCCAGCTACGCCGGCCAGAGCGTGCGCCTGATCGCCGACAGCCACCAGGCCGTCAAGGGTGTCGCCGAAGGGACGAAGGTTCTGAGCACCTACGAGGACGGCGTCCCGGCGCTCACCTACCGCAAGACCGGCAAGGGGGCCGCGATCTTCCTGAACGTCTACCGCGGCTGGCCGCCCACCCTGCATGTGCCGGCCGACGAGGGCGACGTGGCCTTCGCCCGCACCCTGGCCACCCTGGCCGCCTATGCCGGCGTGGAGCCCGACGCCTGGTTCGAGACGCTGGACAGCAACGGCACGTTCGCCCCCGAGCTGGCCCACTTCAACTACACCAGCCCCAAGGGCCTCGTCCGCCTCCGCGCCGTCTACAACGACTGGCGCTCGCCCGACGTCGAGGCGCGCTTCCTCATCAACACGAACCTGCCCGTGGCCGCGGTGTACGACGTGCTGACCGGCGAGCGCCTGGCGCTGCGCTCCCACCTGGGCCGGCCCTGCGCATTCGTTTCCGTGCCCCGCGGCACCGGCCGCATGCTGGCCATCCTGCCCTACGAGGTCACCGCCGTGACACTCAAGGCAACCCGCGCCCAGGTGCAGGCCGGGGAGCCCGTGGAGCTGGCCGCCACCGTGGCGGTCTCGCAAGGCCCGGCCGACGAGCATCCCGGCGAGCTCACCGTCTTCGGCCCCGGCGGCCAGCCCGTGAAGGACGCCGCCCGCCACGTGACGCTGGACGGGACGCCCGTCCGCGTGCCGACCTACCTCGACCTGCCCGCCGGCGATTACCGCTTCGTCGTGCAGGACGGCGCCACTCGCAAGTCCGCCTCGTGCACGGTCCGGGTGGCCGCCCATCCCGCGGCCGCGGGCCTTCCGCCGGAAGCCCCGTTCGGCTGGCCAAGCTGGGCGCCGCGCGGCATCGAGGTCGGGCCGGCGGAGTTCGAAAACCTCCTGAAGGATCTGGCCGCCCTCTACAATACCGAGCCGGCCAACGCCTACGTCGCCTTCAGCTTCTACATCGCCGAGCGCGCCCGGGGCCGGCAGCGCCTCGGCCAGCTCCTGGCCCACGCCGACTGGACGAAGCAGGCGGATGTGCTCCGCCGGATGCTGACCCGGGGCGACCGGATCGTGCTCGTCGGCGAAGACCTGGGCCTCGATCCCGTCGCCGGCGTGCCGAGCGTGCCCCTGACGCAGCCGACCCAGCTGGCGGTCCTCGGCCAGCTGGCCGCGGAAGGCAAGCTGTCCGCCGTCCGGGGCTTGCCTGATGTCCTGGTGCTGCAGCTCGGAAAAGGCGCGCTCGTGATCGACCGCTCCAGCCCCGACCGGGAAGCCGGATCCGGCCCCACGCGGATGAACGCCTGGATCACGGCGTGGCAAACCCGGATGCGCGGGGCCGGTCTTCTCGCCGGCGGCCAGCTCGACGCCAGCCGCCTGGCCCCCGCGGCGCCCGGCCTCGACCTGCAGGACTGGTTCCTGAAAAAACTGTAAACAGGGCCCCCGATGAAATTGAAGATCCTCACGCTTGCCACGGCAAGTTTGGCCGCTTCCATTTTGTCCGCTTCCGTCCCTTTCCCCCTCTGGGACGGCAAGGAGTCCGTGTCCAACTATGCCCGCCGGGCCGGCATCCCGAACGTCGAAATGGAGCTGGCTCTCGGCGGCCAGGTGACGATGCGGCTCACGCTCATTCCGGCCGGGACATTCCGGATGGGCTCTCCTGAAACCGAGAAGGACCGCCGGGCCGACGAAGGCCCCGCCCGTGAGGTCACGATCTCCAGGCCCTTCTACCTGGGCGTCTGCGAAGTCACGCGCGAGCAGTACGAGCGGACAAGGCGGAAAAACCCCTCAAAGCCGCTCGCCGACCCGGAGCGGAATCGGGCGCTCCACTACATCACGTGGGAGGAAGCCGCCGCCTTCTGCGACACGGTCTCGGCCCGGACGGGCCGGCCGGTGGCGCTGCCGACCGAGGCGCAGTGGGAGTACGCCTGCCGGGCGGGGAGCCCGACTCGTTTCTATTATGGGGACGATCCGGAGCAGGCCGCGCTGGGCGAGCATGCCTGGTGCGCGTGGGACGGAAGCACCTACGGCACCCAGCCGGGCGGAATGAAAAAGCCAAACGCCTGGGGCCTGTACGACCTGTACGGCAACGCCCGGGAGTGGTGCGCGGATTATTACAGCACCTCCTACTACGCCAGCGGCAGCGCGCTCGACCCCCGGGGGCCCCCCGACGGCGACACGCACGTGGTCCGCGGCGGGGCGCTCGATGGCGGCCCCTACCGCTCGGCCGCCCGAAGCTCCAGGGACTCCCTCCACCACTACCCCTTCCACGGCTTCCGCGTGGCGGCCGCCCTGGAAGCCTCTCCCCCGCCTTCCGTCCCTTATATCCCTTCCGCCCCCTCATCCCCCTTGCCGCTCCCGCCCGGCCCCACGAATGCCACCGTTACGCTCGACTTGGGCGACGGGGTGACGATGGAGTTCGCGCTGATCCCGGCCGGCACGTTCCTGATGGGCTCGCCCACCAATGAGCAGGATCGCTGCGCGGATGAGGGGCCTCGGCGCGAGGTGACGATCACCCAGCCCTTCTATATGGGCGTGACCGAGGTGACGAAGGAACAGTACAAGTCCGTCATGGTAAGGAAAAAAGTGGAAACGCGCGCCACGGCCGCTGATCCGGTCCAGGCGCTTCTGGCCGATAACGCCGCCCCCCGGGCCGAGCCGGCCCCCTCCGCGGCTGCCCCCGCGTACCCGGTTGACGCGGAGCCCTGGAACAACCTGATCGTCTTCTGCCGGAAGCTCTCGGCCAGAACGGGAACGGCCGTTCAGCTGCCCACCGAAGCGCAATGGGAGTACGCCTGCCGCGCCGGAAGCACGAACCGCTTTCCCCACGGCGACGACCCGGGCTATGAGCAGCTTCCCGCCTACGCCTGGTGCAAAACAGACAGTGAAAACAAACCGAATCCGGTGGGGCTCAAGAAACCCAACGCCTGGGGACTCTACGACATGCTCGGCAACCAGTGGGAATATTGCTCCGACTGGTATGAGGACTCCTACGACGGGGCGGGCGCGACGAATCCCGCGGGACCGGTGTCCGGGGAAGGGCACGTCCTGCGCGGGGGCTCCTGGGCGCACAGCCCGGTGGCCTGCCGCCCGGCCTACCGGTACACGGTCGCCAAAGACAACATCGGCAGCGCCTTCGGGTTCCGCGTCATCCTGTCGTTGCAATCAGGCCGTTTCTTGCCTATAACCAAGCCATGAAAAGGAAGCCTCAACAACTCGTCGCACGCGCCGGCCTGCCCTGGTCCTTCCGAGGCATCCAGATGGACCTGGCGCGCCACATGGAAACCGTGGACTACATCTGCCGCCATGCGGATGAGGCGGCCCGCGGCGGGTTCAACACCCTGGTGCTCTATCTCGAGGGCCGCGTCAGGACCGAGTCGTTCCCCCACCGGCCGGCGGCCGACTCCTACTCCCTCGACGACATGGCCCGCGTGGTCCGCCACGCCAGCGGCCTCGGCCTCGAGGTGATCCCCGTGATCGCCACCCTCGGCCACTGCGAGCAGTTCCTCGCCTGCGCGCCCCTGCGCCCGCTGGGAGAGTCGCGCGACGGACGCGGCCGCTTTGCCGCCCCCACCGACGGCGGCACCGTGATCTGCCCCTCGCAGGAGGGCACCTATGAGTTCTTCAAGCGCTACCTGGGCGAGCTGGCGCAGGTGTTCACCGGCCCCCACCTGCACGTCGGGCTGGACGAGGCGTGGGATCTGGGCTACTGCAAAACCTGCCGCGAACGGTGGGAGCGGAACGGCCTGGCCCCGCTCTTCATGGACCACCTCCTGCGCATGCATCGCCTGGTGGGCGGATTGGGAAAGCGGCTGTGGATGTGGGATGACTTCTTCGAGCTGTTCCCCGATCAGGTGGCGAACATCCCGAAGGACATCGTGCTCTGTCACTGGAATTACGACGAGGTCATCGACCCCGAAGGCCCCCGGGCCCACTTCGTCAACCAGTCCCGCACGAACTGGCTGGCGCTCTACGAAAAACACGGGCTGGACGCGGTGGCCTGCCCCTGGGACCGCTACCCCCGGAACATCGAGTCCCTCACGAACTACGCCCGGCGCCACCGCGTGCTGGGCGGGCTCCTGACCGAGTGGGAAGGCTCGCCGCGGTTCAACCCCGGCCAGCCGGCCGTCGCCGCGTTTGCCGGCGCCCTGTGGAGCGGAAGCACCTTTGAGCCCGGGGCGGCGTGGAGCGCCGCCCTGCGCCGCCTGCTGCCGGGCGCCCCCCGCGCGATGCAGGATTCCGTCCGGGATTGGCTGCGGGTGATCCCGCGGCCGGCCGCCGGCGGATTGGATTCTTTCCTGGGCGGGCAGCCGGCGCAGGGCGAGGCCCTGGCGCGCGCCGTCGGACGGATGACGCGCGAGTCGATCCGGGCGGGGCGCGACACGGTGCGCCCGTCCGCCCGCCCGGCGCTGGCCGCCGTGGAATGGGGCGTGGAGGCCAACCAGCTGCTGGGCGAGATGCGCGACCTGGCGGTGGCCGCCCTGTCCCCCCGCCGGCCGGCGGCCGACGAGCCGGGGCTGAAGCGGCGGCTGAAAGTCTGGCAGCGGGACTACCGGGCGCTCCTGCGGCGCCGGGCGACGGCTTTTTCCTTTCCCGCCGCCTACTCCCATCCCGATGACCGGCTCGCGGAGACGATGTGGCGCACGTTGCCGGAAAAGCTTCAGCCGGTCGAGACTGCGTTGAAGCGGCGGCCCGGTCCCCGCGACTGGCTCCTGATCCTGCGGCTCTTCCTGCAGGACTACTTCGGCGCCGAGCGGCTGC
>CAIKKV010000418.1 GCA_903828035.1 uncultured bacterium | reverse complement strand
TTCGAGCCGCTGACGCTCGAGGACGTGCTGGCCGTCTACGCGCGCGAGCAGTGCACGGGCGCGATCGTCCAGTTCGGCGGGCAGACGCCGCTCAACCTGGCCCGCGGCCTGGAGCGCAATGGCGTACCTGTTATCGGGACATCGCCGGCCATGATCGACGTGGCCGAGGACCGCAAGCTGTTTTCCGAGGTGGTCGAGAAGCTGGGCATCCGGCAGCCGGCCAACGGCATCGCGAAGAATCTCGAGGAGGCCGAGGCGATCGCGGCCCGGATCGGGTTCCCCGTGCTGGTGCGCCCGTCGTTCGTGCTGGGCGGCCGGGCGATGGTGATCGTCTATGATCCCACGATGCTCGCGCGCTACGTCCGCGAGGCGGTGGAGGTCTCCGACAGCCGGCCCGTGCTGATCGACCATTTCCTGGAGAGCGCGGTCGAGGTGGACGTGGACTGCCTGTCCGACGGCGAGACGTCGGTCATCGGCGGCATCATGGAGCACGTCGAGCTGGCGGGCATCCACTCGGGCGACAGCGCCTGCACGCTGCCGCCGCCGACCCTGTCGAAGGAGATCCAGGCGGTCATCCGCGCCCACACCCATGCGCTGGCGAAGGAGCTGAAGGTCTGCGGGCTCATGAACATCCAGTTCGCCGTGCAGGGGGAGACCGTGTACGTGCTCGAGGTGAATCCCCGGGCGTCGCGCACCGTGCCCTTCGTGAGCAAGGCGACGGGCGTGCCCCTGGCTAAGCTGGCGGCGCTGTGCATGGCCGGCTACAAGCTGAAGGACCTGGGGTTCACCACCGAGTTCCTGCCCCGCCATTATTCGGTCAAGGAGGCCGTGTTCCCGTTCGCCCGGTTCCCCGGCGTGGACGTGGTGCTGACGCCCGAGATGAAGTCGACCGGCGAGGTGATGGGCGTGGACCGGATGAACGGCATGGCGTTCCTGAAGAGCCAGGTGGCGGCCGGCAACCGGATCCCGGTGGCGGGCAACGTGTTCCTCAGCATGCGGGATGCCGACAAGAAGGACCTGCTGCCGCTGGCCACGAAGCTGGTGGAGATGGGCTTCACGATCTATGCCACGGCCGGCACCAGCACCTGGCTGCGCGATCACGCGATCCGGTGCCAGGCCATCTTCAAGATCTCGGAAGGCCGGCCCAATGTGCTGGACCTGATCGACGAGAAGAACCTGGCGTGGATCGTCAACACGCCGTCCAAGGGGTCCCGGCCGAAAGAGGATGAAACGCGCATGCGCTCGCATGCCGTGGTTCGCGGGATTCCGATCACCACCACGGTGGACGGCATGCGCGCGGCGATCCGGGGGCTGGACAACCTCCGGCAGCAGAAGGGCATGGAAGTGTGCAGCCTGCAGGAGTTCCACCGGCATAGCCCGAAGCTGGTGCTGCCGGGCTCGGTGCGGAAGGGGAAGGGGTCATGAGCAACTGGAATTGGAAAGAGCAGCGGGAGCGCAAGGCGTTCCTGGCCCTGGCGGACGGCACGGTCCTGCGCGGCTGGTCCGCCGGCGCGCCGGTGGATGCGCTGGGCGAAGCCGTTTTCAACACGGGCATGAGCGGGTACCAGGAGATCCTGAGCGACCCCTCCTACGCCGGCCAGTTCGTGGCCATGACCTGCACGGAAATCGGGAACACGGGCGTCAACGCGGTGGACATGGAGTCGCGCCAGTTTTTCGCCTCCGGGTTCCTGGTGCACGAGATGCGCGAGCCCAGCAGCTGGCGCTCGGAGCGGTCGCTGCGCGAGGAGCTGGTCCGGCAGGGGCTTCCCGCCCTGGCGGGGCTGGACATCCGGGCGCTGACCGCCCTGCTTCGCGAGAAGGGGACGCAGAAGGCCTTTTTGTGCGCCACGGGAACGGTGACGCCCGAGGAGGGCGTGAAGCGGGCGCGCGCCTGGGAGGGGCTGGACGGGCAGGATTATGCGGCCCGCGTCTCCTGCGCCACGCCGTACGAGTGGGATCCCGACGGCCGGATCACGGCCAGCTTCGGGCTGGCCGACTCCCTGCCGCCCGCGGATTTGAAAATCGTGGCCTATGACTACGGGATCAAGTGGAACATCCTGCGCGGCCTGCGCCGCAGCGGCATGGCCGTGACCGTGGTGCCGGCGAAAACCCCGGCGGCCGAGGTGCTGGCGCGCAAGCCGGACGGCGTGTTCCTTTCGAACGGGCCGGCCGACCCGGCCGCGCTGACCTATGCGATCGACTCGGCGAAGGGGCTGCTGGGCAAGGTGCCGGTGATGGGCATCTGCCTGGGCCATCAGCTTCTCGGGCTGGCCGTGGGCGGCCGGACGTTCCGCCTGAAGTTCGGCCATCACGGCTGCAACCAGCCGGTGAAGGACCTGGCCACCGGCAAGGTGGAGATCACCTCCCAGAATCACAATTACGCGGTCGATCCCGACAGCCTGGACGCCAAGGCGGTGGAAGTGACCCACCTGAACCTGAACGACCAGACCGTGGAAGGCCTGCGCCACCGGAAGCTTCCGATGTTTGCCGTGCAGTACCACCCCGAGGCCGCGCCGGGCCCGCACGACGCCTACTACCTGTTCGAGCGCTTTCGCGACCTGATCCGGCACGCCTGACGCGCAAGGAGCGGTCCATGAAAAAAGAAGAGGCCTCGTCCAGTAACTTGAAGGAGTTGGAGCTGCTCTACCAGATCAGCTGCCTGCTCGACGAGAGCATGAATCTTCGCGAGGTGGTGAACCCCGTTCTTGAAGCCGTGGCGCGGCACGTGGACATGAAGTTCGCCACGCTGACCCTGCTGAACCGGAAGACGGGGGAGATTGTCATTGAGGCTGCGCACGGGCTGTCGCCGCAGCAGGCCCGGAAGGGCCGCTACCGGCTGGGCGAGGGCGTGACCGGCCGCGTGGTGCTGACCGGCGAGCCGGCCCTGATTCCGCGAACCAGCGAGTCGCCGGAGTTTCTCGATCGCACGGGCCGGGGCAAGCGGGCCGAAACGTCCTTTATCTGCGTCCCGATCCGCATGGGCAAGGAGATCGTGGGCGCGCTGAGCGTGGACGAGGTCTCGAAGCCGGAGGCCGCCCTGCGCGAGGATGTGCGGCTCCTGGAGATTGTGGCGTCGATGATCGCGCAGGCGGTGAAGCTGCGCCAGCAGGCCCAGGAGGAGCGCGACAAGCTGGAGGCCGAGAACGCGCGCCTCCGCACCGAACTGAAGGAGCGCTTCCGGCCGGCCAACATCGTGGGCACCTCGCGCGAGATGCAGATCGTTTACGACCAGATCGCCCAGGTGGCCAAGAGCCAGTCGACCGTGCTGATCCTCGGCGAGACGGGGACGGGCAAGGAGCTGGTGGCCCATGCGATCCATTACAACAGCGACCGGGCCGACCGCCCGTTCATCCGCGTGCATTGCGCCGCGCTGCCCGAGTCGATCATCGAGAGCGAGCTCTTCGGCCATGAGAAGGGCGCCTTTACGGGCGCCGTGGGCGAGCGCAAGGGGCGGTTCGAGCTGGCCGACGGCGGCACGCTGTTTCTGGATGAGATCTCGGAGATTTCGCAGGCCCTGCAGATCAAGCTCCTGCGCGTGCTGCAGGAGCGGGAGTTCGAGCGGGTGGGCGGCAGCAAGACGATCCGGGTGAATGTGCGGGTGCTGGCGGCCACGAACCGGGACCTGATGGAGCTGGTCAAGGAAGGGAAGTTCCGCGAGGACCTCTACTACCGCCTGCATGTGTTCCCGATTTATGTTCCCCCCCTGCGCAAGCGGGCGGCGGACGTGGTGCTGCTGGCCGACTTCTTCCTGGAGAAATACGCGAAGGAGACGGGGCGGCACGTGCGGCGCCTGTCGAGCGCGGCCATCGACATGCTGATCAGCTACCACTGGCCCGGCAACGTGCGGGAGCTGGAGAACTGCCTGGAGCGCGCGGTGCTGGTGGCCGAGGGGGACGTCATCTATCCCCACCACCTGCCGCCGACCCTGCAGACGGCGGAGGCGACCACGCCCGTGAGCGGCGACCTGGAGAGCCTGATCGCGGCCTACGAGCGCGACCTGATTGCGGACGCGCTGAAATCGTCGCGCGGGAACATGGCCTCGGCGGCCCGGGCGCTGGGGACGACGCAGCGCATTATCGGCTACAAAGTGAAGCGGTACGGGATTGAGCCCAAGAAATATGCCGGGGGTTGATTTTCCGGCCCGGGCCGGCGCCCTTATCCAGTAGGCGCGCATCAGGTTATTCTCCCTTGGAATTCGGGACATGCCTCATTCCCTGGAATTCCCTATAGGCGTATTCTGCCAACCTAACCCGAGTTCGCCAGTTGGGCGGGTAAAACAGTCATAAGTCCTTGCAAATCAACAAAACGATCTCAAAAGTCTTGACTACATTTTTAGTTTTAGCGGTGCATACGGAAGGTGCAGTTTCATTCGCGACAGGAGTACGG
>CAIKKV010000417.1 GCA_903828035.1 uncultured bacterium | reverse complement strand
GGGGTCATGCCCCCGGAGCTGGCCCCGTACCTTCCGAATATGAACTGGTCGAAGCCCACGCCGATTGGCGGCCTCTGGGATTACGACTACAACTGGGGCATGACCTGCGGCATCGGGGTGCTCGGGCCCGCGCGAACGGAAGAAGAGATGTCGAAACTCGGGAACTTCAACCGCTTCGGCGGGCAATATATCATCGTCATCGAGCCGTAGGCGGGGGGCGGATTACCGCGCAGTCCTTCGCGTGTTCCCCGCCCGCGAGACGAGAAATTCGTGGACACGGCGGAAAAGTTTCGCTACAGAGTAGCGGCTCATTCGGCAATTCCGCTCAATCAGTCGCGCAGGGAGACTATTTTGTGATTGGATTTCATCTCGACCTGAAAGTGGCCCAGTATCGCAAAGAGTACCTGGAAGAGCTGTTTCCGCGGCTGGCGGCGGCGGGGTACACGCATCTTTTCATGGAAATCGAGGACAAGGTGCGGCTGGAAAGCACGCCCGGCGCCGCGTGGTGCGAGGCCTGGACCAAGCAGGAGTTTTCCGGCATCCTCGCGGCGGCCCGCCGGGCGGGGCTTGTTCCCATTCCGTTGATCCAGACCCTGGGGCACATGGAGGCGATCTTATCGCATGCCCGCTTTCACGAGCTGCGGGAAACCCCGGCCAGCGCCTACATGATCTGCCCCTCCAACCCCCGGTCGACCGCGTTTCTCCTGCGCTACATGGATGAAGTGGGGGAGCTTTTCGGGAATCCTCCCTTCATGCACCTCGGCGCGGACGAAGCCTGGTACCTGGGGTCCTGCCCGGAGTGCCGGCGGCGGGTGGAGTCCACCTCGAAGAGCGAGCTGTTCCGGCAGCACATGGCGCCCCTTTTTGCGCACGCGCTGGCGCGCGGCTGGCGGCCGATCGCCTGGGCCGACATGGCCCTGGCGCATAGCGAGTCGATCGACCGCTTTCCGCGCGAGGTCGTCTGGATGGACTGGGACTACTGGACCCAGGAGTCCGGCTCCACCCAGCATCGGTATTGGGCGAAAGGCGCCTTTGGCGGACCGGAGATTTTTCCGGAGGAGTTTTTCCAGACGGAGATGGGGCGTTTCGTGCGGGATGCGGAGGGGCGCTTCAGGCCCTGGGGGTACGCGGACTACCTGATGGCCAAGGGGTTCGACGTGATCGTGGCGCCGTCCACGCGGTGCGGGGGCGATCACGTGTTCTCGCCGCAGCTGAAGCACCTGGGCAATGTCATGGGCGCGGCCCTGCGCGTCCGGCGTGATCCGCAGCCGCTGGGCATGATGGTCACCTCCTGGGCGTTGCGCCTGAATCATCTGGAAACGCAGTGGCCGGCGATTCTGATTCCTCAGGCGGCCGCGACGCAGGATGCGGCGGAGTGGCGCGGATTGAAATCGGTTCTGACGGAAAAGACGTTTGGCCAGGCGGCCCCGGCGTTCTTCGATGCCTGGCAGGCTCTCGAGCCCTGTTTCACGTTGGCGGAGAGCTGGCGGGCGATCGAGTCGGACGCGCGTTACTACGGACAGCACGATTCCATCCCGTATCTTCTGGGAACGATGCAAAAGGCGGAAGACGTGGCGAAGGAGCGGGAGATGCTCGAAGCCCTGCTTCCGAGGCAGGCGGAGGGGCTTCGGATCCTGGAAGAGCTGGCGCTTCAAGTGCCGGGGGAGAACCGGTGCCTGCGGTTCTGGCGCTTCGCGGCCAGGGCCATCCGGGCGCGGGCGGAAGAGGAGCTCCTGCTGATCGGCGCGATGACCAGGCCGCCGGAGCGTCGCCAGGCCGCCGACATGCTGTTGCGGATGGAGGCCCTCCAGGACGAGTATCGCGCGCTGCTGCTGGAGACGAACACCCCGGCGAGCGTCGAGCGGGAATTGGGAATGATTTTTGCGGCTCCCATGCGGGGGATGATGCGCCTGTGCCGGGAAAAGCCTTGATTGTTCCGGGGGGATGTTTTTTCTGGCGCTTCCGGGTTTACAGGGGGATTGTATATGGGTTCAAGTGACCACATGGCTTCGGTCAATGCGTTATTTCAGTCTTTTTACTCGTCATCCCGAG
>CAIKKV010000416.1 GCA_903828035.1 uncultured bacterium | reverse complement strand
TAAGGAAGAGATCCCTCGACTACGCTCGGGATGACGGCAAA
Source organism: uncultured bacterium (assembly GCA_903828035.1). Next base: position 3,523 of record CAIKKV010000416.1, on the reverse strand, counting down.
GGCGCTGTGAGGTCGAAGAAAAATAGGCCTGACAGGTATTTCATTCAATGAATAATCCCCCATAAACCCTGAAGCGCCAATTTTATCAATAGGAGAGACAATGCCCCGACCGCAGGGGAACTCTGCACGATGCAGCAGGCAGTGGAAGTCCTAACCGAGAACGGGCGGGACCCGTCAAGAAAACATCAACGGGCTATCACCGGTGCGCTCCGCTCCCGTTACTTGAAACAGTCCGGGTGCACGGCGTCCAGCGCCCAGCGGTTCACGGGAGCCGCTTCGCGCCGGATCCACCGGCCGTTGGTGAAATCCGGAAACGCCACGGGCATGCTGCCCAGGGCAATGGACTGCTCCGACAGGCAGGTCACGCTCATCCACGCCGCGCAATCGTACACGTCGATGGGCGTGGCCGTCCGGTTGCGGACGGCATCCAGGAACGCCATGATCGCCAGGCAGTCCAGCCCCCCGTGCCCGCCCACCGTGTTGTCCTTGTAGTCCCGCCAGATGGGATGATCGTACTTCTCGTAAAAGCTCTCGACCGGGTCCCACCGGTGCATCGAGTACGGATTGCCGGCGGGATCGATCAGCTCCTCGGTCTTGCTGATGCCCTCGATATGGATGGCGTTGGCGTCCTCCAGCCAGAGGCCCCGCGTCCCCTGGACGCGGCCGTTCCGTGAATAGGGACGCGGCAGCGACACGCAGTGCGTGAGCGTGATCGTCTCCCCGCCGGCGCACTTGATCACCGTGGTCACCACGTCGCCCTTGGCGAAGGTCATGTCCCCGTACGGGGTTCCGCTGCCGTACCGCTCGCGGGCCTGCCGGCTCTGCCCGCGCGCCTTGGAGGCGGTGGAGGTGAGGCTCAGGAACCGGTTGCCGCGATTGATCCCGAGGATCTTGGCGATCGGCCCGAGCTCGTGGGTCGGGTACAGGTCCGCATTCCGGTACCGGTTGTGCAGCGCGCGCTCCACTCCCTTCTCCACCAGCAGGGTTTCGCCGTCCCGCAAATCATGCTCGTACCCGCCCTCGCAATGAACCAGCTCGCCGAACAGGCCCTGCCGGACCATGTTCAGGACCATCAGCTCGGTGCGCGCGTAGCAGCAGTTCTCCAGCATCATGCAGGGCGTGCCGGTCTGCTCCGAGGCGTGCACCAGCTGCCAGAGCTCCTCCGTGGACGAGGCGCCGCCCACTTCGAACGCCGCGTATTTTCCGGCCCTCATCGCGTCGGCCGCGATGGGCAGGTGGGCGTTCCAGGAGGTGGGAATCATGACCGCCTGCACTGCGTCGCTCGCCAGCAGCTCCCGGTAATTCCGGTAGACGGCGGGCGCGGGGCGTCCGTTGGCCGCAAAAATACCGGTGATTTTGGCGATGGCGGCCTCCGAAAGATCGCACACGGCAACCACCTCGACGCCCCGGAGGGCGAATAACGAGACGAGCAGCACCTCGGTGCGCACGCCCAGCCCGATGATACCCAGCTTCACTATCTCTTCGTGCTTCATCCCCGCATAGTGCGTGAAACCGGCCAAATAAACAAATCTAAACATCCACGCCGGCGCGATCCCGCCGCGGCACGAACCTCGGGATGGTGGCGAAATCGACGCCGGCCCTTTCCCCGAACCTCGCCGTCATCACCGGCGCCCGGGAAAAAACGGAAACGAAAGACTCCGCCCTCAATCGGGAATAAAGAGTTTCTGTCCAACCCGGATGGAGTTCGCATTCTTCAGGCCGTTGGCCTTGATGATCGCATCGGACTTGACCTTGTAGGCCTTGGCGATATCCGTCAGCGTTTCGCCTGTTTTGACGATATGCTCATAGCCGGTCTTGGCCGCATTGGACGGCGCCGGAGGCGGAACGCCACCCTGCAGGCCAACCAGTTTGCGGGTGAGTTCCTCGATGATGAACTTCTTGTCCTGCTCCCGGGCCGCCTCCAGGTCCTGGAGCTGGACCCGCATCGCCTGCTGCTGCTCCCGGAAGGCCGACTCCAGGTCGTTCACCTGCTTGCGGAGCTTCTCAATATCGCGCGCCTGGTTCTCCTGCTCCAGCCGGACTTCCTGGCGCCACTCCTGAAGCGCCTTCACGTCGGTCTCCACCCCGCCGACTTCCCGGACCGAGGCCGGAACCGGATCCGGTGTCAGCGTCGCGCAACCGGTTAACACCAGCAGGCCGAACCCCAGCCCCAGCCCTCTCGTCAACGCGCTCATAGTCATCCCTGGATCTCCTCTTCAGCGACAAAACCGACCGTACTTTGAAACGTACTTTGAAACAGAGATGGCCGCTTGTCAATCGCCATCCCGCAGGGTATAGTGAGGGCATGAAAGGCAAGCCGCCAGCCCGCCGATTCCAGCGCGGCCAGACCCTGGTCGAATACGCCATTGTGACGGGCGTTCTGCTGGCCGTCGTCGCCATGGCCGCCCTTTTCCTCTACACGTTCAAGGAGTACGGCGGCCGCATTCTCGATCTCGTCGCCTCCGAATACCCCTGAAAACAATAATTGTCAGAAGCCCCGCGTTTCATTATATTAGATACAGTGTAAGTGGCTCCATTACGGGGCACCCCTCACGCAAGGAGTTCCGCATGAAACGTTCCCACAGCAAGCGCGGCCAGACCATGACGGAATATATCATCATCGTCGTGGTCGTGGCTCTCGCCGCCATCGCCATCGTGGCCGCCTTCAGCGACACGGTCCAGGCCAAGTTCAAGGGCGCCACCGAGGAACTGGGCGGCACCACGAGCTCGACCGTGGATTCGCAGCAGTACCTGAAGGATCTCGGCACCGGCACAGGCAACTAAGAAAACCGGATATTCCGCCGTTGCATGCCGCGCCGGGCTCGCCCGGGGCGGCATGCGCGTCTTTAGGCCATGAAAAGGAAATCCGGCCAGTCCTTGCTCGAAACCTGCATCATCATGATGCTGCTATGCCTGATATTCTTCGGCCTTCTCCAGCTGTCCCAGCTCTCCTCCTCCAGGGAAATCCTCGATTACGCCGCCTCCTGCGGCACCCGCGCCCGCACCGTGGGCTTCAACGACTTCATGTGCGGCAAGGTCATCCGCGTGGCCGCCATCCCCAACGCCGGCCGGTTGCTCGAGCCGGTCATCGACCGGCCCGCCAATCCCGCCGCTTTTTCAGGAACGCCCGGCCAGGCGTGGGATTATGCCCTGCGGGCCCAGCCCTCCTCCCCCCAGTACCCCGTGGAAAGCGCCCGCATCCCGCTCTACCTCGGCGGCGACTCGGCCGCCCGCCTGCCAGGCATCCTCGATTACGAAAACTGGGAGAACAGCGCGAACAACGACATCTGGTTCCGCATCGACGACCTGGGCGGCTCCGGCCTGGGCGTCCACACCGCCCAGCGGGTCCCCCTCTGGACGCCCCTGCACCGGCTGATCTACGACGGCGACTCGATCCCCCTCGGCGGCGACGCCATCCTCGAAAGCCACTACCCCCTCTACCTGGGCTATGATCTCAATTAACCCCAACTCGAGATCGCCCCGCCGGGGCCAGGTGATGATTCTCCTGGTCGTCTTCATGGTG
>CAIKKV010000415.1 GCA_903828035.1 uncultured bacterium | reverse complement strand
TCGGCTGCACGCCCGAGGAGGCGCGCGGCAACATCGACATCGGGGGGCCCTGCATGCTGCGCGCGGCCGCCAAGAATTATATCCGGGTGGCGTGCGTGACCGATCCGGCCGACTATCCGGCCTTTGCGGCCGAGCTGAAGGCCGGCGGCGGGCGCGTGGCCCTGAAAACCCGCTTCGCCCTGGCCCGCAAGGCGTTCGCCCACGTGGCCGATTACGATCAGGCCATCTCGACCTACCTGAACGCCCTGACGTTCGAGCAGGCGGCCGCCGCCTACACGCTGGAGAGCCGGTAACGCCATGTACGAGCTGTCCGTCAAAGCCTCCTTTTCCGCCGCCCACCGCGTGGTGGGTCATCTGGGCGGCTGCGCCAACCTGCACGGCCACAACTGGGAGGTGGAGGTGCTGCTCCGCGGGACCGAGCTGGATGAGACCGGCTTCCTGGTGGATTTCAAGGATGTCAAAAAGGCGCTGCGCGAGATCATGGAGTCGATGGATCACGCCGACCTGAACACCCTGGAGGCGTTCAGGATCGCGAACCCCACCTCGGAGAACCTGGCCGCGCACCTTTTCCGCGAGGCGTCGAGCCGGCTGAACGGAACCCGGTACCGGGTCTCGGGCGTGAGGGTGGCGGAGTCGCCCGGAACCTCGTGCCTGTACCGCGAAGAGTGACATGAAGGTCAAGGAAACATTCGTTTCGATCCAGGGCGAATCCACCTATGCCGGGCTGCCCTGCTTTTTCATCCGGCTCTCGGGCTGCAACCTGCGCTGCTCCTATTGCGATACCGTCTCCGCGTATGTCGGCGGCGACCGGCGCTCGATTCCGTCGCTGGTCGAGGCTTTCCTCCAATCGGGCATGCCGATCGTGGAGATCACCGGTGGCGAGCCGCTGCTGCAGGAGAAGACCCCCCGCCTGGCGGAGGCGCTTTTGGCGGCGGGGGCGCGCACGGTGCTGGTGGAGACCAACGGCACGCTGGACATCGGCGGTCTGCCGCATGGCTCGGTGGCCATCGTGGACGTGAAGTGCCCGGGCAGCGGAGCGGGCGAATCGTTTGACCTGGTCAACCTGGACCGCTTCCGGCGGCATGACGAAGTGAAGTTTGTGCTGTCCGACCGGGCGGATTTCGAGTGGGCGGCCGGGTTCGTCGAGCGGCACGGGCTGGCGGGCCGGTGCGCCGCTATCCTGTTCAGCCCCGTGGCGGGCCGCCTGGACCCGAAGGCGCTGGCGGGGTGGCTGGTGGAGTCGAAGCTGCCGGTGCGGTTGCAGATTCAGTTGCACAAGACCCTGGGCGTGGCGTAACGCGCCCGGAATCGCGGAGGGAACGATGGGCAAGGATGATGAAGTTCTTTTGACGGTGGAGCGGCGGACGCTCGAGTCGCTGGGGATGTTTCAGGGGCTGACCTTCGACACGGCCCGGTACCTGCCGGCCTTGTTGAATCCGGCGAACCACCGGTTCGTGCGGCGGGGCGACGCGGAGAACGACCCGTCGCTCAAGCAGCTGATTCCCTATTTCCTGATCGAGCACGGCGGACGCTTCTGGTGCTACGTGCGGGGCAAGCAGTCGGGGGAGGGGCGGCTCGTGGCCAAGGCCTCGCTCGGCATCGGCGGCCACATGAACCAGGACGATGTTTCACTTTTCGGGACATATGAAACGGCGGCGCGGCGGGAGCTCGAGGAGGAAGTGTCGATTCCGGCCGGCTCCACGGACCGGATCGTGGCGCTCCTGAACGACGACTCCAACGAGGTTGGCAAGGTCCACCTCGGCGTGGTGCACGTGCTGCGGGCCTCGTCGGACGCGGTGACCAAGCGCGAGTCGAAGATCACCGAGGCCGGCTTCAAGACCCCGGCCGAGCTGCTGGCCATGCGCGAGCGGCTGGAGACCTGGTCGCAGCTTTGCCTGGACGGCATGGACAAGCTCTTACTGGCCTGAAAATCGGAACACGCACCTGTAGCTCAATTGGACAGAGCATCAGACTTCGAATCTGAGGGTTGCAGGTTCGAGCCCTGCCAGGTGCGCCAGTTTCTACTCCGCCCGGTCCGGATAATCGGGGGAGCGCGGCCGGCCCGTCGTCAGGCGGGTTATCGCATCAAGCGCGCGGCTCCGGGTGTTGGTTTCGGAGTAGCGCGCCGCCTTTTTCAAGGTGGGCAGCGCGGCGGGATCGCCGATCAGCCCCAGAGCCTTGCAGGCCAGGCTGTGAACCGGATAAAACTCGCGCGGGTCCCGGATGATCCGGCAAAGGGCGGGAACGGCCCGCACCGCACGCAGCCGGCCGAGGGCCTCGATGACGGCGGTTTTGACCCGCTGCCGCCTGTCCCTTTGATCAGGAACATCGCCGTGATCGGGATCGGCGGGCTCTTCCCACTGCTCAACGGCGGACTCCCATTTGACCAAGCGGTCGCTTCCGTAGAGCCGGTCGGGGGTTTCCCCGACCAGGAGGGCCAGCAGGGCGGTTGTGGCGGCCTTGCAGCCCGTGCGGCCGACAAGATCAGCGGCCAGCATGCGGACCCGCCAGTCGGTGTGCCTGAGCCCGGCAATCAGGGCCGGTGTCCGATCCGGGTTTTCCAGGGATGCCTGGGCCAGCAGGCCCTCCATGGCGCGGATGGAGGCCGTTTTTCCGAGGGGAAGCCGTTTGCGATCCGGGGTCAGGCGTGTATCCAGGCACAGGTGGCCGCTGAAGGGGTCTCGTGCGACAGCGGTTAAAACGCCGTTCAGGAAGACCGGCCGGTTATCGGGAAGGGAGGCGATCAGGAGCGGTCTCTTTTTTCCGATCAGCACCACATCCAGCACGCCGCGGCTTTCGATGGAGAGATGGAAGTCGGGGTGGGACAGCGTCAGGGAGACGGGCCCGCCCAGGTCGCCGAAGGTGACATGGCCCTGCTCCACGGCGATATTCACGGGACGATCGCTTTGAAACGATAGCGTTCCCTGTTGGAAGGAGGTGGCTCCAATGGCCGAGAAGCCTTTGCCTTTCATCAGCAGCAGGGCCCGGGCGGTGGCTTCGGCGTCGGATGTCTGGATCGCGGCGGCGCCATCCGGGCTGAGCGCAATCTCATCCACGCCCCAGTCGCCCCTGATTTCAAAGCGGTTGGATCCTGTTGTGCGGACTTTCGGAAGTGCCGGCGCCGCCGTTTCCGCCAACAGCTCCACGCCGCGGGTCACCAGTTTACCCTGCTGGGTCATGCCGCCAATCGACACGGTGTTGAGGGTTTTTAGGGGAGCGGTGATTTCAACGACAAGCGGCGTGTAGCGGATGCCTGGCCGATCATGCATCCGGCTGGCATCCGGCTCATGAATCAGCTGTCCGTTCACCCAGACATGCAGGTTGAGGACGGGGGAGGCGAAGCGGAGATAGAGCCGCTTTCCAGCGTCTTCTTTTGGGATCAGGACGGATCGGCCCGCCCAGGCCCAGCAGTCGCGGCCCGCCGTGGCGGCGGCGAGGCCGCAGAGCTCGAGCGGCAGCGGCGCGCTTGTCATCGCGCCCCTGTGGCAACCGGCGGCCAAGCCCTCTTTCCTGTCCAAGCCGGACCAGGTCCAGTCCTCTTCCAGCTCGGCGACCGGTTTCATCCGGCGGCTCGGGACGAGGAGGAACGGGAAGTCAACCTGCCTGCCGCGCTTGGAGTAGCGGACGCGGGTCGAGCGGGATTCCTGCCCGCCGGTCAGGGAGCCCTTGGCGTGCGGATGGATATTGCCTTCACGGGGGAAGCCGGGAACCTCCGTCAATTCGGGCGCCTGCGTGAACCCGATCGGAAGGATATCCAGATGGACGCCTTCCTCCGTTTCCAGGTGCGTGCGGCTTCCGCGGGCGCTGGCGGCTCCGGTGGCGAAGGCCTGCCACTGGAACGACAGCCGGGGGCCCGAGGTCCGGATCGAGTCGAGCATGAGCAGGTAGTCGCTCCGGACCATCAGCGAGGTCCGGATCACGGATTCGACCGGATAGCGCGGCTGGTAGAAGGCGGCCGCCTGCGAGGAGACGAGCTTCAGCCCGGGCAGGGCGCCGAAGGCGACCAGGGATCCGGTTTTGTTTTCGGAGGGCGCATAGGCATCGCCCTTTTCGATGACGATGGAGTTGGACGCGCCCAGCAGCCCGGGGGAGAAGGAGCGGACCCAGCGGTCGGCGCGGGCCTGGCCGGCGTTGAACGTCTTCAGGTAATGCAGATGCGAGCGGCGCTCCTCGTCCGTCAGCAGCTCCCGGAGGGACTCCGGCGGGTAGTTGAAGAAGAGGCAGTCGTCGGTCGGCGTTCCGTCGGTCAGGAGGGGGACGCCCCAGGCTTCAAGGGTCACGGCGTTGGGGTTCACCTGGGACCGGCTGCAGTGGATGCCTGCGCCGCACTGATCCCAATATTGAAAAAGGCGCCAGTGGGCCCCGGCATCAACCAGCGATCCCGCCGTTTGCGGCAGCGCCCAGCTTTCGAAGGTGTCATCGGAGGAGGCGGGCGCCCCCGGCTCATCGGGCCACCACAGGGCGGTCCAGAGCCGGTCATCGCTGCCCCAGAGGATGGTGCGCGACTCCAGGGCGAGGTGGAGGGCGTCGAACAGGCGGAGGGGGCGGGGATCGCCCGTTTTCCGCGTTAGCCCGAGTTCGCCAGTTGGGCGGGTAAAACAGTCATAAGTCCTTGCAAATCAACAAAACGATCTCAAAAGTCTTGACTACATTTTTAGTTTTAGCGGTGCATACGGAAGGTGCAGTTTCATTCGCGACAGGAGTACGGCCAG
>CAIKKV010000414.1 GCA_903828035.1 uncultured bacterium | reverse complement strand
CTCGTGAACGACTGGCTGGCCGAAAACAATTACCCGTTCGCCAACGTGGCCGTCTTCGATTTCTATAATGTGCTGACCCATCGGAACGCGCATCATCGCTACAAGGCCGAAAGCGGGACCATTGAGCATATCGTGGTTGCCGGCCAGAACACCTCCGCCTATTCGTCATCAGGCGGAGACGACCACCCCAGCGAAGCGGGAAGTCAAAAGGCGACAGCGGAACTCCTGCCGCTGCTGAACATCTTTTACAACACATGGAAAGCTGGCGCTGTTCTTCACACCGAGACCCTTTACTCCGATCCGGCGAATGATGGCTGGATCCGTGAATCCGATGAAAACAGCAATACGGGAGGCGCCCGGAACAGGACCAACGACACGTTCGTGATTGGAGATGACGAGGCAAACCGGCAATTTCGCGGCATCTTGTCATTCGCGGCGGATCTTCCCGCCAACGCGGTTATCCTGTCGGCGACCCTGAAGATCAAAACGCAGCAAACCGTGGGGGCGGATCCTTTCACCACGCATGGCAGCCTGCTCGCGGATGTCCGCAAAATGGGCTTCGGCGCCGGCGTCGGCCTTGCGATTGAGGATTTCCAGGCCGCTCCCAATAAATCCGCTGTTGCCGCATTCCCGGCTTCGACGGCGAATGGTTGGCGCAAAGCCGTGTTGACGAGCGCCGGGGTCAGGGTGATCAAGCCCAATGGCGTGACACAGTTTCGATTGCGATTCGAGACCGATGACGACAACGATCTACAGGCGGATTATATTCGCTTTTTCAGCGGCAACGCCGCTACGATATGCCGGCCAACGCTGATTGTTCGATACATGGCTCCAGGAGGTTAAGGATGACAACCAATCGTTACGCAGTGATCATGTCCGGCGGGAGAGGGGAGCGCTTCTGGCCCCTCAGCACGATCCGGAAGCCCAAGCAACTGCTCTCGCTGGTCGGGGGCAAGCCGCTTCTAGCCGCGGCGGTGGACCGGCTGGAGGGGTTCATCCCGAAGGATCGGATCTTCATCGTCACCAGCCGCGAGCTGGTGGAGCCCACGCGGGAGATCATGCCTGATTTTCCGGCCGAACAGATTGTCGGCGAGCCCTGCCGCCGCGACACGGCCGCCGCCGTCGCCCTGGGATCCGTGCTGGTGGCCATGCGCGATCCGGAGGCCGCCTTTTGCGTGTTGACCGCGGATCACGTCATCCCCGATCCCGACCGTTTCCAGGTTTCCCTGGCCCGCTGTTTTGAGCTGGCCGAGGCCGACGATACGCTCGTCACCATGGGCATCGCGCCCTCCTTTGCCAGCACCGGCTTCGGTTACATCGAGGCCGGCGATGCGCTGGCCGGCGCCAAGGGTGCCGTGCCGGCCTTCAAGGCGGTCCGGTTTGTCGAGAAGCCCGATGCCGCCACCGCCGCGCGCTACGTCGAAAGCGGCCGGTTTTATTGGAACTCCGGCATGTTCGTCTGGAAAACCAGCTCCATCCGGAAAGCCTTCAAGCTCTTCCGCCCGCCGCTGGAGGCGTTGTGCGAAGACCTGGGCCGCTGCCGCGACATGACGGTGCTGATGGCCGCCCTGCCGGCCGCCTACGAGCCGCTGGAGCGAATCTCCATCGATTATGCGGTCATGGAGAAGGCGCCCCGCGTCGCCGTGGTCAAGGGCGCCTTCGGCTGGGATGACGTGGGCTCCTGGCCCGCCGTGGCGAATCATTTTCCGGCCGATGGCGCCGGAAACGTGCTGGTCGGACCGGGCACCGTGCTGGACGCCAAGGACAACATCCTGGTTTCCCCCGGCGGACGATTGACCGTCTTGCTGGGCGTCGATGACCTGATCGTCGTCCAGGCCCCGGATGTCACCCTGATCTGCCGCAAGGACAGGGCCCAGGATGTGAAAAAGATCGTCCAGATGCTGGACAAGCAGGATGCCTACAAGCACCTGATGTAACCGCGCAAGGAGACTGTCATGCCCCGACGCATGGGAATCGATTATGGAGTGAAGCGCATGGGCGTGGCCGTTTGCGATCCGGCCGAGATGTTCGCCACGCCCCTGTGCGTTGTCCCGGTGCGGGGCGACGTGCATGCGGCATCCGAAGTGAAGAGGCTGATCGAGGAGACCGGCGCCGAATCCATCGTGGTCGGCCTGCCGATCAACATGAACAACACCCGGGGCCCGATGGCCGAGCGCGCCGAAGCGTTTGCCGCGCGGCTGCGCGAAGTGACGCGGCTCCCCGTCGACGTCTGGGACGAGCGCCTGACCACCTCCGCGGCGGAGCGGACTCTGATCGCGGCGGATGTGCGGCGGGATAAACGCAAAAACATCGTGGACATGCTGGCCGCCCAGGGCATTCTGCAATCGTTCATGGATGCGCACCAGAAGCCCGAATGAAAGTCCGACTGACTGTATCCTATGATGGGACCGCGTATGGCGGATGGCAGGTGCAGCCGGGCGTCATGACGATCCAGGAGCGATTGGAAGACGTGCTGGAGCGCCTGACGGGTGTCCGGCCCAAGGTGCACGGCAGCGGCCGGACCGATCAGGGCGTCCACGCGCTGGGGCAGGTCGCCCACGCGGATCTGGCGGGCGCGATGACGCCGAAGTCGCTCCAGCGCGCCATGAACGCCCTCCTGCCGCCGGATATCCGCATCATGGCCTGCGCCCCGGCAGCGGACGAGTTCCACGCCCGCCGTTCCGCCGTCTGGAAAGAATACCGCTATTTCATCTGGAACGGTCCGGTTCTGCCCCCGCATCTTCGCCTGTATCGGGCCCACCTGGTCCGCCCCCTGAATGTTCCCGCCATGCGCGAAGCGGCGGCCCACCTGGTTGGCCGCCATGACTTTGCCGCCTTGACCGCGAATCCCAACCGCGAAGTCGAAAGCACGGTCCGCGAGATCAGCCGGCTGGATGTGCTTAAGAGGGGCCCCGAGCTGACGCTGGTCGTCCGGGGAAACGGGTTCCTCTATAAAATGGTCCGGAGCATTGCGGGCATCCTCATCCGGATCGGGGAGGGGGCGCTGTCCCCGGCCGCCATGGCCGAGATCCGGGATTCACGGGTGCGGACCGCCCGGGTTCCCACGGCACCCGCCAAGGGCCTTTTTCTCTGGCGCGTCGGCTATTGACGTGGCATAATGGAACGCTTTATGCAGGATATTACCACCAATCGTCAACCCGGCCGCCGCTCCGGCATCCGGATCATGCCGTCCCTGTTGGCCGCCGACTTCGGATACCTCGCCGATGGCTGCCGCCACGCGGTGGAGGCGGGGGGGGATGCCGTCCATATCGACATTATGGACGCCCATTTCGTGCCCAACCTCAGCATGGGCCCGGATGTGGTGAAAATGGCCCGCCGGACCGTCACGGCCGAGTTGCATGTGCATCTCATGATGTCCCGGCCGGATCTTTACCTCAAGCGTTTCATCGAGGCCGGATCCGACACCCTGCTGATTCACATTGAAGCCGACTGCGACGTGCCGCTTGCGCTGCGGGAAATCCGCTCGCTTGGCGTGCGCCCCGGCATCACGCTCAATCCCGACACGCCGGCTTCCGCCGTCCTTCCGGTGCTCGACCTGGTGGACGACGTGCTGTGCATGACCGTTCATCCCGGCTACGGCGGGCAAAGCTTCATCCATGCGGTGATGCCCAAGATGCGGGAGCTGTTCGACTACGGCCGCGCGCGCAACATGAACTACGACGTCTCGGTCGATGGCGGCATCGACCTGGTGACCGCGCCGGTAGCCGCCGCACACGGAGCCAGCCTGTTCGTGGCGGGAACCTCGCTTTACAAAGCCCCGGATATGAAAACGGCCATTGCCGCCCTGCGCGAAGCCGCGGTCCGGGCCCATCCTGAAACTGCTTCCACCTCCCGGAAAGGGATTTAACGCATGCCTCGTGATATGAGCTTAGTCCGCAATTTCTGCATCATCGCCCATATCGATCATGGCAAATCGACGCTGGCTGACCGGCTGCTGCAGATGACGGGAACCATCCAGGATCGGGACATGAAGGAGCAGCTCCTGGACGCCATGGACCTCGAGCGCGAGCGCGGCATCACGATCAAATCCCACCCGGTCACGATGTATTACAAGGCCGGAGACGGCAAGACCTACGAGCTGAACCTGATCGACACGCCCGGACATGTCGACTTCACGTATGAAGTTTCCCGCAGCATGGCCGCCTGCGAGGGCGCCGTGTTGCTGATCGACGCCACCCAGGGAGTCGAGGCCCAGACCGTGGCCAACGCGTACCTCGCCATCGACAACAACCTGGAAATCATCCCGGTTCTGAACAAGGTCGACATGGCCACCGCGAAGACGGAGGAGGTGGCCAAGCAGGTCGAAGACATCCTGTCCCTGAGCATGGAAGGCGCCCCCCGGGTCAGCGCCAAGACCGGCTT
>CAIKKV010000413.1 GCA_903828035.1 uncultured bacterium | reverse complement strand
TCCTGCACCAGCTTCTTCTTCAATTCGGCCGCCCGCGGGTCACGCAACTCCTCGAGCAGCGTCGCCGCCTTGTAAAGGGCCTCGGGCTGAAGTTCCGTCACCTTTTCGTACAGGATAACCGTGCGGAGATAGTCCAGGAGGGCTTCGTTCTTCTGGCCCTGCGCGGCGTACATGTCCCCGCGCATCAGCTGCGCCAGGGCCGCCGTGTCCCGGAGGCCGCCGTTGATCACCTTCTCCAGGTCCGCCTTCAGCACGGCGAACATTTCGGCGCTCTTCAGCGCCTCCCAGTAATGACGGCGCCAGAGCAGCGGCACGCGCTCGGGCGGCACGTTGTCGATGATCTCCTTGTACGTGGCGACGGCCTTGCGCGCCTCCTTCTTTCCGATCAGCGCCTGGCCGAGGAGATCGCGGGCGGCGTTGTCCCACTCAAGGCCGGCCGTCTCGCTGATGATCTTTTCCAGCGGGGCGATGGCCGCCTCATACTTCCCGGCCTGGATGCTGGCCGCCGCGGCATCGAAGCCGGCCGGCTTGGGCACCACGGCCCGCTCGACATTTTTTACGGGCACGGGGACGGTCGTATCCTCCATCGTAATGACGATGTATTCCTGCGAACTCGACTTGAACCGGATGGACTTGGCCTCCATCACGCTCTTGTTCTTCAAAATCAACTGGTCCGCCTGCCCCTGCAAGGCCGCGACCGCCAGGGCTGCCGCGCACGCGAGCCGCCCGCCGAATCCGATTCGTGTCTTCATGGTTTCATCCCTTGTGTTCTGAGTTCAAGTCATTCCCGGCCGGGCGTCAGGGCGCCGGCGCGGGCGCCGCTGGTGCGCCCGACATGGCCATCCTCTGCTGCCCCTTCTGGCGCCACTGCCGTGCTTGCACGACATGCTTTCCGTTCGGAAACTGTTGCAGATACAGGCCCGCATTGTCCACGAGATCCTGGTTCAGGCCCTTCTCCTCGAGCATCGGCATCACCGCGCCAAACGCCTGCTCAATCGTGGGCCGCACCTTGGGGTTGCCGTAATCGCTCAGGAGCACCAGCCGCTGGTAAGAGGCGATGGCGGACTCCTTGTCCCCCTTCAGCAGCTGGACGCCGGCCAGCTCGAAATCGCGCCGGGCGCGCTCCTCCGGCTTGGTCATGAGGCGGCTGGCCGCATTCATCACCTTGATGGCCTGGTCGAACTGCCTGTTGCGCCCCTCGGCCGTGCTTTCCTGGCGGCCGCGGTCGGCGTAGGCCTTGCTCAGCATGAACCCCGCATCCACGGTGAAGCCCGAGCTGGGGTTCAGCTTGCGCATGGCCTCGAGATGCTTGATGACGTTGACCGAGTCGCCCTTGGCGGAACAGGCCTGGCCCAGGTAGAACTCCAGCGCCTCGCCGAGCGCCTTGTCCGGCTTGCCCTGGAGCGCCTGCTCAAAGGCGCGGATGGCGGTGTCGTACACCTGCTGCTCCAGCATCACCCGCCCGGCCTGGTAGAACTGGGGCGGCGAAAACTTCCCGGCGTTCGTGAACATTTCATCGAAGACCTTGACGGCCTGCTCTTTCTGCCCCATCTCGAGCAGGCTGGTGCCGCGGGCAAACACGGCGTTCCGGGCCTGCTCGGAATTGGGAAACTCCTTCGAAAGACGGTCGTACGCCTGGGCGGCCTCGGCGTTCCGGTTCAGGATCAGGAGCAGCACGCCCATGCTGCTGAGGGCGCTGGGCGCCAGCGTCGACTTCGGAAACGCCTTCAGGAAGGCGGCGTAGTCGTCGATCGCCTTCGCCTGGAGAGACGGCACCTTGTCGGCCGGCTCGCGGAGGCGGGAGTAGCAGTAGGCCTTCCAGAACATGGCCTGCTCCAGCAGGTTCCGGTTGGCGGCCTTCTCGTCGGCGTTGGACCCGTACTTGACCTCTTCCTCGGTCAGCCCCTTGACGAGCTTGAAGTACTCGTTGATGGCCGGCACCAGCCGGTCGATCTGCCGGTTTGCCTCGGCCAGGCGGAAGCGGGCGGAGGCCAGCTGCGGGCTGAACGACAACTCGGACGTATACGTCGTCAGGGTGGCGACCGCATTCGTCCAGTCCCCCCGCCTGGTCTGGCACAGGGACAGCCGGTTCAAGGCGCCCAGGTAAACCGAGGCGTTTGTATAGGACGAGACGATGCGGGAGAAATACTCGTTGGCCAGGTCGAAGTTCTCCTTCTCGTACTGCCGCTCGCCGGCCTGGTACAGCATGGACGGAACCTGCTTGTGGGCGGGGAACTTTTCGAAATAGGTCTGGTTCAGCCAGGCCGAGGACTCGGCGTCGTTGATGTCCTCCGCCGCCCGCGCCATGCGCACCAGGGCGGAGCCGGCGTCATCCTTGAACTTTTCGCGCGTGCCGTAGCGGTCGCCCAGCTCCTGCACCACCACGCGGGCGAAAAGCTTGTCCTGGAGGTTCAAGTAGCACTGCCCCAGCTCGCCGAGGGATTGCACCGAGCCCGGCTGCTCGGGAAAGGCGTTCAGCACGGTGAGATACTTGGCGGCGGCCCCCTGGAAGTCCTGCTGCGAAAACAGGAGGCGGGCCTCCTTGAGCTGGGCCTCGATGACGGGCGCCAGGTTGATTTCCGGCAGCTTGACCTTGAACCCCATCTCCTTGAGGTCGTTCGCCATCCGCTCGGAGCGCGCGCCGGCGTCCGGGGCCCAGGTGGAGTCGGGGTACTTGACGAACACATTGTAGAGATGGTTCAGGGCCTGGGTGAACGACTTGAGCGCCTCGTCCTTCTTGCCGTCCTTCAGGGCGCCGCGGGCCTCCTCCTCGTACAGCGTGCCCAGGATATAGCGGCACTGCGCCATGGGGGACAGCTTCATGGGGTAATTCTCGGCCCGCAAGGCTTCGTCCAGCTCCTTGAGCATGGGCATATAGGTGTTGATGGTGTCCACCGCGCCCTTGCGGTTGCCCTTCATCTGGTCCAGGTGCGCGAGGATGACCACCGACTGGCCGAACCAGAGATCAAGCCCCTTCCACTGCACCACCTCGCACAGCTTCTTGGAGCGGGCGAAATACTCGTCGCGCGACTTGCCGGTCTCGCCCTGCCCCACCTTGAGACACAGCTCCGCGACCTCGATCTGCAGGCGGCGCTCGACGTCGGGCTCGGGCTTGCACAGCAGCACGAACTCGTAGGCCAGCAGGGCCTCCTTGTCGTTGCCCGTCATGGTCATCATCTGGGCATACTTGTAGGCCGACTCCTGGTAGAACTTGGCCAGCTCGGGGGGCGGCCCCTTGGGGAACTTGGAGAAAAACTCCCGGTAAATGGACTTGGCCTCGTTCAGCTTCCCCATGCTGTAGAGGGCGTCGCCCAGCGCCAGCAGCATGCCGTACGTATCGGTGCTTTCGGGCGGGAACGTTTTGATCAGGGCGCGCGCCTCGTCGGCCTTGCCCTGGGACGTGAGCACCTCGACGCGAACGCGGGCCGTCCGCCCCTTGATGGAGGGATCGGCCTTTTCAAGATTATCCAGGAGACGGATGGCGAAATCAGGGAAACGCAGCTTGACCAGGCCCGAGCAGAAATCCAACTCGCGCTGAAGGGCGTCCCCGCCCTGGGCGCGAGCGGACACCGTGGCCAGGAACAGCATGGCCGCACAAGCGGCCATCATCCCGAAAGTCGCCCGTCTCCTCATGCGCCCGCCTCCTGGGGGCCCGGCGGCCGTGCATGCTTCCGCTCCTCGCGCTTGGCGGGCTGCACCTTGCGCACGGCGCTGCGGGGAACCGCCAGCCGGCCGTCGGAAAACTCGATGACGTGTCCCTTGTCCACCAGCCAGCGCAGCTGGGTGATCAGCTCGTGGACTTCGGGGGAGTCGGCGGCGGCGCCGGGCCGCAGCGCTTCCAGAAGCTTCAGCCGCTCGGTGCCGGGCTGCTTCTCCAGGGCCTGCAGGATCTCCTTGATCACCGGAATGGCCGTCTCGGGGTCGAGCACGACCGGCACGACGGCCGTGACGAAATTGCCGCCCGCGGCGGTCTTGAAGGTGTGCAGCCCGAGGTGGCGGAACGCCAGCCGCAGGGTAATGGAAAGGCGCAGCGGGAAACGGTTTTCCCGATGCCAGGCATCCATCACCGCGCGGCGCAGGCGCCGGTCTTCGAGCTCGCGCGAAACCGGCCCGGCGATCGTGAAGGTGGTGCCCTCCTTGACCATATCGGCGGCAATATGTTCGGTGAAATGCTTCTCCACCTCGGTAAAGCTCTGCAGGGGGGCCGTCTCGGGCGGGGCGGACGCGATCCGGTAAACCGTCCGCTTCTTCATCTGCTCCTTCCACTGCTCGATCAACGCGACGTCGTGCACGTTTTCGATGCGGCGGCGGTACTCTTCCAGGGAGAGATGCGAGTAGCGGGTCCGGTACAGCTCCATCACCCGGTCGTTGAAGCTGTGGTAGTTGGGCGGGCCCAGCAGTTCGCCGGAAAGGCCGCACTTGGCCACGCTGGTGAAGGCGCCCTGGGGAGGCTCGACCTCCTGCTCTTCCTTCTTATAGAACGCGTCCAGGTGCTTGGCCATGGCGTGGCCGACAACCTGGCTGCGGTCGGCAAACGCCTGCTTGCACTCCTTGCACTGGAACAGGGTCACCTTCTCGGCGGTCGGCGCGGGCGCCGGCGCGGCGGGCGCCGCGGCCGGATCCGGAGCGCCGGCAGGCGGCGGCGCCTGGGGCTCCATGACCGTCAGCTTCAGGGTGAAGTAGTCGGGCTGACTCAAAAACAGGGACGCCACGTCGAACAGGGAGAAGGCGCGTCCCACCTTGGCGATGCGGCGGGCAATCGTGATCAGGCCGGCTCGCTCCGGAATAAAGGTCACCTCCACCGGGAACGGGGGCGGCAGGGCCTCGATCCGGGGGCCGCGGGGAGCCGAGCTGCCCCAATCCCCCGCAGGGGCGCGCTCCCGGTCAGGCATCGCGCCTTCCCCGGCGCCGCGCGGCGGCGGGCGCATGCCCCCGTCGCGGTCGGAGCGCTCCCGGCTTCCGCCTCCGCCTCCGCCTTCACGGCGGCGGCTGCGGTCGCCG